>NZ_JACJDM010000019.1:0-69227 GCF_014163545.1 Pseudoalteromonas sp. SR45-6 | reverse complement strand
TTTATCTGCAACTATTTTGTCTAATACATTAGCCATTACTTACCTCGGAGTTTGCGTATTCTTTATTACTGCTTATGACAATGGCATTTAAGGTATTCAATGCACGATAGTGATTAGGACCTAGTGGCTAACACATTACTCTTGGAAGTAAGTGCCCCAGCCGTCGTATTCTACATCGGTGTCGATCGCAAGTTGTGCTAGTTTATCAACATCTTCCATTATTACCTCAACATCTAACTCAGCTTCAACAACGATGTCAAAGCCCCAAATCTTACTGCCGTCTTCAAGCTCAAGCTCTGCAGGCTCTTCAACGTCATAGCCTAGTTTAAACGCAGCTAGTGCAGCTTGCTCAAGCTTGACAAAGTCTTCGCAAACAAAGTGATGTTCTACTTCGTATAAGATCTCAGGATCGGAACCATCTTCTAATAACGAAGTTACAATGTCTTCACTAATTTCACGCCAATTTTCCATTACTTTTCTCTCACTTGAGCATCTAATTCAGTTATTCTAGCAGCCATTTTGCTATGAATACGCTTTGCGTGTTCACGTGCTCCAATCGTTTTATCAAGTGGTTCTGGCGCTAACATGTCTATGTAGATTATACCATTGTCCCAGCGATTTAGCTTAATGGTTTTATATGTTGTGCTCATACATACAGGTACTACAGGTACATCCGCATTTAAAGCCGTGTGAAATGCACCTGTTTTAAATGGTAATAAGCCACGTCCGTAACTGCGGGTTCCCTCTGGGAAAATCCACACTGACAGGCCTTTTTGTTTGATTTTATCGGCCGATTTAGTGATCGTGCCAGCCGCTTTAGAGCGATTACCCCGATCAATTAGAATATTGCCCGAAAGCCAATATAGCTGTCCAAAAAATGGGATCCACTTAAGACTTTTTTTACCTAAACTGACACAGTTTTTTGGTACCGCCGCCGGTAAAGTGAAAATATCGTAATTATTTTGATGGTTTGCAACATATACTGCAGGGCCACAACTTTGCGCGTCAGGATGGCGTGTAATAACCACGTTTACACCAAGCATTTTAGCCACTGTACCAAACCAACTTGAAATAATATGTACATTATTTATATGAAAAGGTTTTACTAAACAAAGGAGTAAACCAAATACACAGCTTAATAAAATAAACAATGCCATAATAACAATACGAATAATAGCTAACAAAGAAAACGCTCCAAAAATAATAACGTCGGCATTATAGCGTTATTTTTACCGCTAAACGAGTGTTTAGCGAACACATGTAAGCTTAAAATAATTTTCTGCTTTAAAAACAAACGACCTGCAATAGCAGGCCGTTTTATTCATAGATATAAAAAAAATACTTACTCAGTTTCTGTCGGCTCAATGTCATCATCAATCGCCGTCAACTCTACAACCGCTTCATCGACACGCTGTAAACCACGCGGTAATTTATTACCTCGACGACCACGCTCACCATGATAATGCTCTAAATCACTGGGTTTAAGAGTCAGCTTACGCTTACCTGCATGCAGGGTAACACTGGTACCTTCAGGCACCACTGCCAGCACTTTAACAAACTCTTCACGCGCTTGTACTTTGGCACTTGGGATAGAGATTATCTTGTTACCCTTACCTTTACCTAGTTTTGGTAAATCACGTAATGGGAATAACAACATCCGGCCTTCATTCGATATCGCCATACAGTAATCGTTAGCAACATCATTAACCCTAATTGGCGCTAATAATTGCCCACCTTTAGGCACACTAACCAAGGCTTTACCGTTTTTGTTTTTACTTACTAGATCTACAAAATCAGTAATAAAACCATAACCTGCATCTGATGCCATTAACAGTACTTGTTTGTCTTCGCCCATCACTACATGCTCAAAATTAGCACCTGCAGTGAGGTTAAACCGCCCTGTCATTGGTTCACCTTGGCTTCGTGCCGACGGTAACCCATGCGCATCAGTGGCAAATGCACGCCCAGCAGAATCTAAGAACACCGCAGGTTGATTACTCTTACCACGGGCAGAGGCTTTATATGCATCGCCAGCTCGATAACTGAGCCCTTCAACATCTAAATCATGGCCTTTACCAACACGCGCCCAACCTTTTTCAGACAACACAACGGTTACTGATTCTGATGGGATTAAATCTTTTTCGCTTAATGCTTTCGCTTCAAGACGTTCGACAATCGGTGAACGGCGATCGTCACCATACAGCTCTGCTGCTTCTTGAATCTCTTTTTTTAGTAACGTCGACATACGACGTTCAGAGCCTAAAGTCAGCTGTAATTTATCGCGCTCTTTGGCAAGCTCATCTTGCTCCCCACGAATTTTAAACTCTTCAAGTTTCGCTAAATGACGTAGTTTTAATTCAAGGATTGCTTCGGCTTGGATGTCTGTAATACCAAAGCGTTCCATTAACACAGGCTTTGGCTTGTCTTCGCTACGAATAATTTCGATCACTTCGTCAATATTTAAGAAGGCTGCCAATAAACCTTCTAAAATATGTAAACGAGCCAATACTTTATCTAAACGATATTGCAGGCGACGGCGCACTGTTTCACGACGGAACACCAGCCACTCAGTTAAAATGGTTCGTAAATCTTTTACCTGCGGACGGCCATCAAGACCAAGCATATTGATATTAACGCGGTAATTTTTTTCCAAGTCTGTAGTGGCAAATAAATGAGCCATTAACGGCTCCACTTTAATGCGATTAGAACGCGGAATGATGACAATCCGGGTTGGATTTTCGTGATCAGACTCATCACGTAAATCAGCCACCATAGGCAGCTTTTTGGCATTCATTTGCGCTGCGATTTGCTCAAGTACTTTACCACCAGAACATTGATGTGGCAGTGCAGTAATGACAATATCGCCGTGCTCCTCTGTATAAATAGCGCGCATTTTTATCGAACCACGGCCGGTTTGATAAATTTTACGAATATCCGCTTTTGAAGTAATTATTTCAGCTTCAGTTGGGTAATCGGGAGCTTGTACATGCTCAAGCAATTGATCTAGTTCAGCTTTAGGGTTATCCAATAGCAAACAACAGGCACTGGCTACTTCGCGTACGTTATGTGGCGGAATGTCAGTTGCCATACCCACTGCAATACCCGTAATACCATTGAGTAAAATATGTGGTAAGCGTGATGGTAATACTTGTGGCTCGTCCATTGTGCCATCAAAGTTTGGCGTCCAATCAACAGTCCCTTGGCCAAGTTCTTTTAACAGTACTTCTGAGAACTTAGATAAACGCGCTTCGGTATAACGCATTGCCGCAAATGACTTTGGATCATCTGCAGCACCCCAGTTCCCTTGCCCATCAACTAATGGGTAACGATAAGAAAACGGTTGTGCCATTAACACCATCGCTTCATAACAAGCGCTATCACCATGAGGATGGTACTTACCGAGTACATCACCAACGGTACGGGCTGACTTTTTATATTTAGCCGTTGCCGATAACCCCAGTTCGCTCATGGCGTAAATAATACGACGTTGTACTGGTTTTAGACCATCGCCAATATGTGGCAATGCCCTATCCATGATCACATACATGGAATAATTCAAATAGGCGTCTTCGGTAAAACGCCCCATTGTTTGTTGCTCAATTCCTTGCAATAGCAAGGTATCTGTATCACTCATCAAAGCCTACCTAATTTTTTTTATAACTTACACGGTAGATCACATTGGCATAATCATCGGAGATCAATAAGCTGCCATCGGCAAGTTCTGCAAAAGCAACCGGACGACCCAATGTTTCTTCGTTTTTCATAAAGCCCGTAATAAACGGCGTGTATTTTATCACACGTCCTTGCTCAATAGTGGCAACTGCCACTTTATATCCAGATTTTTTACTGCGGTTCCAAGAGCCGTGTTCAGCAACAAATAATTGTTGCTTATAATTAGCAGGAAATTGTTTACCTTGATAAAAATGAATCCCTAATGGGGCTACATGCGCACCCAAGGCTAAAGCTGGGGCACTGTAATCGGCAATATTTTTACCTTTACCAAATTCAGGATCTAAGATGGCACCTGCATGCACATACGGAAAACCAAAATGTTCACCTTCGGTTGTTAAGCGGTTTAGTTCATCCGGTGGAAGATCATCACCCATCATGTCTCTGCCATTATCACTAAACCACATAGCTTGGGTGCCAGGATGAAAGTCAAAGCCAACAGAGTTACGCACACCTTGTGCTAACGTGGTCATTTGTTTGGTGTTTACATCCAATGAAAATATTCGCCCATAGCGCTCATCTTCAGCGCAAATATTACAAGGTACGCCCACAGGAATGATCAGCTCGCCGGTTGGTGAGAAGCGTAAAAACTTCCAACCGTGATGACGTTCTGTCGGTAATGCGTCGTAAACCACTTCATATTTAGGTGCTTTCAATTGTGTATCAATATTTTTGAAGCGAATAATACGTTGCACTTCAGCAACATATAAGTCGCCATCTTTGATCGCTAAACCTGAAGGCATAGTTAAACCAGTGGCCACCAAAATTTGTTTATCGGCAACCCCATCACTATTGTGATCAATCAGTGCATATACATTGCCCGCGTTTCGCGAGCCAACATACACAATACCTTTTTTAGATACTGCTAATTGCCGTGCATTTTCCACATCACTGGCAAATATGTTTACAGTAAAGCCATCAGGAACACTGAGTTCTTTAAGGATTTCTTTTGCTGCTAAGGGAGTACTTAGCAAGCCTAATGTTAATACAGAAACTAGTAATTTATTCATCGATTTCTACCCTATTACGGCCATGATCTTTTGCGGCATATAACGCTTTGTCTGCTTTTTTAAATAAATCTTTAAATGAGCCTAGTTGCGCTTGCTTTTGCGCCACACCAAAACTTGCAGTGACTTTGATCTCATTTCCATCACTGATTATACGTTCTTTTTCAATCTCAGTTTTAATTCGATAAGCAATTTCAGTGGCTTCAGCTAAAGTGGTATTGTTGAGTACCACTAAAAACTCTTCGCCACCAATGCGCCCTAGAATATCATTCTCTCTGATCGCTCGCAGAGATGTATTCGTGATCGCTTGTAACACTAAATCCCCTGCCGGGTGGCCAAAATCATCATTAATGTTTTTAAAGTGGTCTAAATCAAAAGCAATCAAACAAAAATTGTGATCATCTTTTTTTAACTGTTGCCACTGTAACTGAGCAAACTCTATTATTTTACGTCGATTAGCCACACCAGTTAAAACGTCCGTATTGGCTAGCACACTAAATTTGCGCTTTAAACGATATTGTCGCCATGAAAAGATTAACAGCAATAAAAATAATAATAGTACGCTTAGCATAATGGTTTTTTGTAATGCTTGCTGTTGCTTAATTTCTTGTAATGCAAATTCGCTAAGTTCTTTATCTTTTTCAAGCAGCTGTCGTTCAATTTCTACTTGTTTAGTATCAAACTGAACTTGATAGCGAGAACGGGATAACTCGCGCACTTTATTATAATGTTGAGCATTTAAAGCGATAAGATCTTGCTGATGTAAGTACGCCTGCTGATAATCTTGTTGCTGCACCGCAAGCTGAGTAAGCAAGCGGGTTAACTTCAATAGTGATGTGATACTGTTTTCTATCGGAATTTGCTTCGACAACTGCTGCGCTTTAGTTAAGGTTATCGTGGCTTGCTCAGGCAAATTCAGTGCTAACTCAATACCTGCTTGAGTATAGAAGTGGTTAGCAATGGTAACTACATCTTCAAGCCTGTCAAAATATTGATTACTCAATGACAAATAATGGCTAGCTTGAGCCATATCTTGTTCTAATAAATATGCTTCCGCTAAGATAATATAACCGTAGTACACTAATTTTTCATTGGCTAACTTTTTGCTCAACGTCAGTAATTTCTGACTACTTGCAATCGCCTCTTGGCTGCGCCCCATCTTTAAATAAACTTTAGCTAAATGAAAATACGACACTAAACTGTCAAACGCTAAGTCATGTTTTAAAAAAAAATCTAATGCCTTAGTTTGCACTTCAATTGCTTTGTTGTAATCAAACAAATATTCGTACGATTTTGCCATTGTTGATTCTATGTAGGCTAAATCAAGTAAACTTCCACTACGCTTAATAATTACATAACTTTTATAGAAGTAATCTAATGCCCGAATATCATCATGGTTATACACATAAAAATTAGCTAAAGCGCCATATACATCACTTTTTAGCTTATCATTATCAAGTTGTTCAACTAGCTCTTTAGCTGTCATTAAAACTGCTAATGATTTTTCAGTTTGCCCAGTAAAATTGTAAATATCCGATTTTACTAAGTAGTAGCTTATCAGCGCATCACTACTTAGTGAGTTTAGCTGCTTCGCTATTTGCTGTTCCAATTCAATGGATTTAGTTATTTCACCATTTAATAAGTAATTTTCAGCTAAATTGAGTTGTAACCTTGTGCGTTGTAACACTGTTAAGCGACTCGTATGCTCTACTAATAATAGCGCTACAAACTCAATGGCTTGGCCTGGATCCTGAATGCTTTTTTCGTGGGCGGTATGCAGTTGTGTTGTTAACCATTGCTCATCAAAAGCGGTTTTTTGCTGTGCTTTTAAAGGTGCGCAGTACAAGTACAAACAAGTAACAAGAATCGTTAATAAAACTAAACTGTTTAAATGTTTAAAACAACTCCCTTGCTGTACTTGCATGGCATTACACCCTTGAAAAATCACACTTGAGCACGATTACCGTGATCTTCTAACCATTGACGACGATCTGATGAGCGCTTTTTCGCCAGCAACATATCCATCATTTCCATGGTTTCAACTTCATCTTCTAAGGTTAGCTGAACTAAGCGACGAGTATTAGGATCCATGGTCGTTTCGCGTAGTTGCAGTGGGTTCATTTCCCCCAAGCCTTTGAAACGCTGAACATTTACTTTACCGCGTTTTTTCTCTGCTTCAATACGCGCTAGGATGCCGGATTTTTCATCTTCATCAAGGGCATAATAAACATCTTTACCAATGTCGATTCTAAACAACGGCGGCATAGCTACATATACGTGACCCGTTTTCACCAACGTTGGGAAATGACGAACAAATAGTGCACACAACAAAGTCGCAATATGCAGTCCATCGGAGTCAGCATCCGCTAAGATACAAATTTTATTATAGCGCAACGAAGAGATATCAGTTGAGTCAGGGTCGATACCCAGCGCCACAGAAATATCATGCACCTCTTGTGACGCTAAAATTTGCCCTGATTCAATTTCCCACGTATTCAAAATTTTACCACGTAGTGGCATTATTGCCTGAAACTCACGATCACGTGCTTGTTTAGCTGAGCCACCAGCTGAGTCACCTTCTACTAAAAATAGCTCAGTACGGTCGTTATCTGCAGCGCTACAGTCGGTTAATTTGCCCGGTAATGCGGGACCTGCGGTAACACGCTTACGCACCACTTTTTTGGCTGCGCGAAGACGTTTCTGTGCATTAGAAATACATAACTCTGACAGTAACTCAGCAGTATCGGTGTGCTCATTTAACCATAAACTGAATGCATCTTTTACCACCCCAGATACAAATGCCGAGCACGAACGAGAAGATAATTTCTCTTTGGTTTGACCGGCAAATTGTGGATCTTGCATTTTCACTGATAAAACGTAGCTACACCGTTCCCAAATGTCATCGGGGGTGAGCTTAACGCCACGCGGCAGTAAGTTTCTAAATTCACAAAACTCACGCATAGCCTCAAGTAAACCTTGTCGCAAACCATTTACGTGAGTACCGCCTTGCGCAGTTGGTATTAAGTTAACGTAACTTTCAGCTATCGATTCACCGCCTTCAGGTAACCAAACAACCGCCCAATCAGCACCTTCCGTTGAACTTGAAAACTCACCGGTAAATGGGTCTTTTGGCAGTACTTCGTAACCTTTAACAGCTTCGTTTAAGTAGTCTTTAAGGCCTGTTTCGTAATACCACTCTTGGGTTTCTTTGGTTTGTTTATTAACAAACTTAATACGTAAGCCAGGGCAAAGTACGGCTTTAGCTTTTAATAAATGATGTAATTTAGTCAACGAGAAATTAGCTGAGTCAAAGTAGCTTACATCAGGCCAAAAACGTACAGTTGTACCTGTATTACGTTTACCTACGGTGCCTATAACATGAAGATCTTCAACTTTATCACCGCTTTCAAACGCCATCATGTATTGTTGTGCATCGCGGCGCACAACCACTTCAACGCGCGTTGATAATGCATTAACCACGGAGATCCCTACCCCGTGCAAACCACCTGAAAATTGGTAGTTTTTATTAGAGAA
The DNA here is from genome assembly GCF_014163545.1 of Pseudoalteromonas sp. SR45-6. Lineage (NCBI taxonomy): Bacteria > Pseudomonadati > Pseudomonadota > Gammaproteobacteria > Alteromonadales > Pseudoalteromonadaceae > Pseudoalteromonas > Pseudoalteromonas sp. SR45-6. The sequence goes on along the minus strand of NZ_JACJDM010000019.1, from coordinate 60,957 downwards.
CTTGCCACCAGCATGCAGCTTGGTAAAAATCAATTCGACCCCAGGAATACCTTCTTCTGGGTGAATATCGATAGGCATACCACGGCCATCATCGCTAACTTCTAGCGAATTATCTTCATGCAAAATGACATCAATTCTAGTGGCATGTCCGGCCATGGCTTCATCGACACTGTTATCAATAACCTCTTGTCCTAAGTGATTAGGACGGGTGGTGTCGGTGTACATACCAGGACGGCGTTTAACAGGTTCTAACCCATTTAATACTTCAATGGCTTCGGCGTTATAATTTTGCTGACTCATAGTTTTTATCTTTTATGCGCTTAGCTATGTTTTACGTGATTTTAAGAAAATCTACAATACTAGCAATGGAGTCTTCAAAGCCAACAAAGCTATGATCACCACCAAATTCTATCTGTTGCTTGCATTGTGAATAATATTTAACGGCCTGCTGATAATCCAGTACTTCATCACCCGTTTGCTGTAATAAATACAGTAATGATGGGCGCTCTAAGCTGGGTATCGACAGTGATTTTAACGCGTTAATATGACTATTGTTGAGCTCGTAATGGCTATCCTGATAGGGATTATAGTTCGGCCCTAACAAAGAACTCAACAATAAATAAGGCTTAACCGCAGGGTTTATAACCACTGCTGGTAACTGATATTTTTGCGATAAATAAGTGGCGTAAAAACCACCTAAAGAACTGCCAAGTAATACAGTATTTGGCGTTAATAATTGTTCAATTTGAATTATCGCATGAAACGGTTCATGGCTTAGCCGTGGCACACAATAATCAACGTCATAGTGTGCCATATACTCACCAAAGCGGACAGCTTTAAATGAATGTTCGCTGCTATTAAAACCATGAATATAAATTACTCGTTGGGCCACATCAGTTCCGAGTTAATTAATAGATTTGCACTGTTTGTTGGCTTTGATATTGTCAACAATCGATAACCAGGCCCCGCATTGTGTTGCTGCCAGTCATCGGTGTGTTTAGTAAACTGCACTGAGCTTGCTGGCGTGGCAAAAATCTCAATACTTCTGAATTTAAATTGATAGTCATTGTGAACATGACCATGAAATAACTGCCTTACTAGCGCGCTATTATGCAATACATTAAGTAGTTGCGGGCCATTTTCGAGCATATGCTTGTCTAGGTAACCATTAATAGGTAATGGATTATGGTGGCAAAAAGCCACGCTCGGCGACTGTGAAGTCGCTAATAAATCAGCGAGTTCATTTAAATCGGCTTCGCTTACCCAACCTGCTGGTGTTGGCCCTTTAGAGCTAATTAACAACACTTCAAAGCCATCGGCAATTAACCGTTTTGCACTATTGATTTGACCACCAGAAATACGCTGCATCGCACTGATATCATCATGATTACCAGGCAGCCAAAAAACAGGGCAAGTAAGCGCTGAGTCGGCAATCAGCTGAGCAAACAACAAATATGATGCAAAACTGTGATCTTGGGTTAAATCGCCACCAAAGATCACAGCGTCTAATGACTGGTGTGCCATATCAGCAAGCGCGCGAGAAAAGTGCTCAGCGGTATTGACCGCAAAATACTCCCCTTGTGGGTCTGCAAATAAGTGACAATCGGTAATATGCGCTAAGCGCAGCTGAGTATTATTGAACTGCGCCGACTCATCAAACCAGGCCATCATTTATATCCCAGTTAAGTACCGCTCGACCACTTTCAACACACGCCACTAACCAATCATACAAAAACGCATTAAGTTGATATTTTTCATCTTTTTGATGCATTTGCGGATTAGGGTAACCATATGAAGGTTTGATCCTTTGATGGTAATCATGGTGAATTATTTCAGCAACTTTTGCATCGTGATATAAACGCACAGTTAAAAACAGCGGATTAAACCCTTTTAACATACCGGTTAATTGGGTTATTGAAATATCCATCGTGTATTTAGCACAGCCATCCACCTTAATTACAAACTGGTTATTACCCAATTGTACTTGACGTGTATTGCCTTCTTTGCGCTCATTGGGCAGCAATTTTAAAGCACGTAAGTAGTTATGCTCACATAACGTCAAGTATTTAGGAAGACTCTGAATATATCGTTGTTTCACTGCAAGTGCTGTCACATTACCGCCATAAAGTTAGAGGTTAAGGGTAGTCTATTACTATTTTAGCTGCGCTGATTAATTATACGTTCGCGATTAAGCGCTAACCACTGCAATGAAATTACCGAGGCAGCATTATCTATCTCACCGGTTGCTAAACGCGCCATTGCATCATCAAAACTGAGAATATGCGTTTTAATATCTTCACCTTCAGTTGCAAGTCCATACACGTCACTTTGTAGCTGACTTAAATCAGTTTTTGCAAGATAAAGATGTAACCGCTCAGTAGTCCCTCCTGGGCTTGACAGGTACGATAGCATAAATTCCAATTCGCTCAGTACTAAGCCCGCTTCTTCAAATGCTTCGCGCCTAGCGACATCTTCATAATTAGTACTGCCATCGGTCATGCCTGCTATACATTCTAATAACCAAGGTGACTGTTTAGTTCTTATCGCGCCAATACGTATTTGTTCTATCAATAAAATACTATCTGCTATGGGATCATACGGTAAAACTGCAACCGCGTCACCGCGTTCGAGTATCTCACGACGGATAGTCTCTGATTGACCCCCCGCAAATAATGCATGTTCAAACTGATATAAGTTAATATTAAAAAAGCCGCTATAAAGTACTTCTATAGGAGCAATTTTAACGTCTTGTTTGGTAAATTTTGTGAGCTTTTCATCAGCCATGAAGTTTCCTATTACACATGCTATTACTTGAATTTAAACCTAGATACTTACTATCATGTCCGGGGATTATACCCAAACCACCTCAAGATGCAGAATCCAGCGTTTCACAGGGGCTTAATATCAAGGCGTTACTTTGCAACAATGGCAGTCCCTTTTAAGAAGTAACAACGATGAGAGTAAGTTCCTGTGAAACGCCCAGGGGGTTGGTTTAAAAGCGATTTATACTGCGTTATTGATTTTAATAATAGAACCACTATAACTTACAATCAATGCCTTGCCTAAATCGCTTTTAATTCCAACTGAAACTGACATATTGAGGTGGTTTGGGTATATATTCTGTTACACTTGTTTACGCTGTTTTACGCAAATTTTTTTTTGTTCTTAAGTAAAACAGGTTACCATGCTTTTAGAACGTAAATTGTCTAAGGACTGAACGAATAATGAAAAAAAACATTCTTGCTGCGCTGATTGGTATATCTTGCGCATTAACTGCCACAGCGTCAAATGCTGAAGACTTATTACAAGTTTATGAAATTGCCACAGCTAACGATCCTACTGTTTTAAAAGCAAAAGCCCAAGCAAACGCACAAGCTTATAACAGTGACCGTGCAATGAGCGCATTATTGCCACAAATCGGTTTTTCTATGGGGTATGATAAAACCGATAGCACATCATTTAATGGTACTGATGCGGCAGGTTACACCAAGGTCGATAGCGATTCAGATACATTCAGCCGTGGTCTTAAACTAAGCCAGACACTGTTTGATTTAGGTGCATGGAATTCACTCGGTATTGCAGACAAACAAGCGTTGCAAGCAGCTGCTCAATATGACTTTGCCAAGCAAGATCTCATTGTTCGTGTTGCTGATGGCTATTTCAACGTATTAAGTTCGATTGATAACTTAGAATTTGTACAATCTGAAAAACGCGCTATTGAACGTCAACTTGAGCAAACCAAACAGCGTTATGCAGTAGGCTTAACGGCAATTACCGATGTGCATGAAGCGCAAGCACAATTCGATAACTCGGTTGCCCGCGAAATCGTTGCCAGAAACGGCGTTGAAACTGCCCGTGAGCAGCTTCGCGAAATCACCGGTAAATATCACGCTAAGCTGGATATGTTAAACACTGAGACTTTCTCTACAGTTCAACCAGCAAAAAAATCACCCGATTATATTAAGCTTGCAGAACAAAATAATTTAACTCTGCAGGTCTCTAAAGTAACGGTTGATATCGCTAAAGATCAAATTGATTTAGCACAAGCGGGTCATTACCCTAAGCTGACTTTAGATGCCAGCTACGGTGATACACTAACTGATAGCAATAGCAACACTGCCCGTCCACGTGGTGATAGTACAAATATTGGCATTAACTTTAGTGTGCCAATATATTCAGGCGGTGCTACTACTGCAGCGACTGAGCAGGCACGTGCTTTTTATGTTGCTGCAAGTGAAGATCTTGAAGCTAGTCTACGTGGCGTAACCCGCTCGGTGATCACCTCTTATAATCAAGTAGTATCAGATATTGCGACCTTTAAAGCCCTTGAACAAGCAGTAGTTTCTGCTGAAAGTGCATTAAAAGCCACTGAAGCTGGTTTTGAAGTGGGTACTCGTACTATTGTTGACGTACTGGTCAGTACACAAAACTTATTTAACGCCAAACGTAACCTCGCTGATGTACGCTATCGCTACGTTGTATCAACGCTACGCTTAAAACAAGCAGCGGGCACGTTAACAAGTAATGATTTACAAGCCATCAACCAAGGTTTAAAAGAAATCCAATAAAGATAAGCTTAACATTACTCATTTAAAAGCCAGCAACTTGCTGGCTTTTTTGTATTTTTTTATTCATCCAGTTAAACTAGCTTCTTTTGCATATGAGATACTTCTGTGGTCAACAACTCCCCATTTAAATGGTCTTTCTTGGGCCCTCGTTATTGGTTTACTTGGTTTGGCGTATTTATTTTGTATATAATTTCTTGGCTACCGCAGAAATTACAACTTGCATTGGGCCGACTGCTAGGTCGCTTAGTCCATCGTTTTATGAAAAGTCGTCGCCATATTGCTGAAGTCAATATTAAACGCTGCTTTCCAGATATGCCCGCAGCCGAACAACAAGCATTAGTACTTTCTAACTTAGAAAATACCGGTATAGGTATGATTGAAACAGCCATGTCATGGTGGTGGCCTGATTGGCGTGTAAAAAAAGTTTGCGGCTCGGTTAAAGGGCTTGAATACTTTGAGCAAATACAACAATCTGGTAAAGGGATTCTAATGATAGTCCCACACATACTGCATCTTGAAATGGCAAGCCGTGTCATGGGATTACACTATCAAGGTATTGGTTTTTACCGCCCCCATAATAATCCGCTAATGGAATATTTTATTACCAATGGTCGTTTACGCTCAAATGAATTTGTGGTTGGCAAACGCGATGTTAAAGGCCTACTCAAAGCCTTAAAAAATAAAAAATTATGTTATTACTTACCCGATCAAGATTATGGCCGCCAACGCTGTGAATTTGCACCTTTTTTTGCAGTTCAAGATACCGCAACTACCACTGGGACTTTGCTATTTGCAGCCAGTAAGCACTGTGAAACCGTCAGTCTTATAAGTCGACGTGACGAACAGGGAAAATATCATTTAGAAGTACGCCCTATGCTTGAAGACTTTCCATCTGGCGATAACCTCGCCGATGTGACTCGTGTAAATCAACGCATTGAAGAAGCTATTAATGCCGCACCAGAACAATATATGTGGGTTCATCGACGCTTTAAAACTAGGCCGGATGAGAACGCCCCCTCTTATTACAAGTGACAACGCCGCTGTAATATGCTTTTATTAGTAAATATAAATACAAGAGTATGAGCCATGTGGTTTTGGGTTAAGCATTTATCACTAGCTGCTATTTTAATTGCCGCAGCGATTTATTTTTTATTAGGTCATGGCCCAGTCATGGACATGAAAGATACTAAAAATGCGGCTGCGCAAGGTTTATCACGTTTTTATTCATCGTTACGCAACCAGGTAAATAAAAGCAATGAACGCGATAAATACGTACTTAAATTAGCTAATCCGGATATAAATATAGATGCGGCGCTGACCGAGCGCGCTAAAGTTGTTGAACCATCCTCACCAAATTGGACTGGTGAGTTAATGCCGAGACGCTTTGAAAATGGCTCGACTTTAAAAAAAGTATTAACTGATTACGCACGCGATGAAGATATCGTTCTGTATTGGTATTTAAGTAAAGACTATGTGATCAAAGAACACTTTCGAGTGGATAGCAATTTTAATTCAACGCTTTATCAAGTTGGCCGGGCGATAAATGATGACTTTGAAAACGAAGTTTATACCTTCTTTTGTTTTAAACAGCGAGCAGCCGTGATCACCGAGCTGCCCTCTGAATATGTGCGCGAAAACTGTAAGCGCCTAAGAAGTTAAGCGCTTAACTCAAATATCTGCTGCCATGCTTGTGTAACAAATGCGATGTCTTTCGCAAATTCAGCTTTTGTTACACAACGTCCCTGCTGATCTAGACTCAACACATGATAACGCGAGCGATAATCAATATAGGCTGTAATAAGCCCTTGCTTGATCTCATCACTAATACAACCAAGCCTTGCTGCATCGGTTAAAATCCTTACGTTGTCTGAGTAAGTAGTTAGTTGCTCCAAGCTATAAGCGTTATCAAGCACTAAATATTGAGTCAGAAACTCAATATCAGCAATGCCGCCAGTATCTTGTTTTAAATCAAACTCAATATCGTTGCCTTTCGCTAAATGTGTGCGCATTTTTTCACGCATGGTGATCACATCGTCTTTAAGCTTTTGCGGGTCGCGCTGCTGGCACAAAATGCCTAAGCGAATTTGCGCAAAGCGCTGCTGTAATTCGGGTTGCCCAAAAATCATCCGAGAACGCACTAGCGCTTGATGTTCCCATGTCCAAGCTTGCGTTTGCTGATAGTGGTTAAAGCTCTCAAGATTGATTGCCATTAACCCTGAGGCACCTTCTGGGCGTAACCGCGTATCTAGTTCATATAAAATACCCGACGCCGTTCGAGTATTAAATAAATGCATTAGTCGCTGTGCTAATTTTAAATAAAACTGCCGTGAATCAATCGCTTTAGTGCCATTAGTTTGCTCTGAGCCATCACTATTATGTACAAAGACTAAATCGAGATCAGAATCATAACCCACTTCAAAACCACCGGTTTTACCATAAGCTATTACGGCAAAGCCCTTGTGCTCTTCATCAGTATTAGGCGGAATACCAAAACGCTGCGCCATTTGCTGCCAAGCAAGGTTCACCGCTTGCTCAACTATCGCTTCGGCTAATGCTGTTAAATGATCGCTTACTTTCATTACATCTAACACACCGGTTGCATCAGCGGCAGCAATACGTAGTTGATGGGTTTGTTTAAACTGACGCAGTGCTTCCATTTGCTGTTCTAAGTCTGCGCTATCAATACGTAAAAAATACTGTCGTATTTCGTCTTTATATGCAGTCAGTGGTGTAGGCTTATACAGCACCGCAGGATCGATAAGCTCATCAAGTAAAATCGGGTAACGCGAAATATGCTCACCAATCCATTTACTATGACAACACAACGAAACAAGCTGTTTTAACGCGCCTTGGTTTTCAAACAGCAACTCTAAATAGGCTGTTCGTGAAATAACCTTGCTTAATACTTGGCAGATCATACTAAATACGTCACCACTTGCTTGACTGTCTGATAGTTGCTTTAGCATTAATGGCATGAGTTTATCGAGAATATCACGGCCACGATGACCAATTTTAGTTTTCGTTAAGCGGGCTTTAAAATCTTCTAATGGTATTTGCCATGCATCATTTGGGTCGGTTAAAACACTAATATCGGTGTGTTCCCAAGCACTTATAAAAGCACTTTCGCAAGGATCGACTGGCTCACTTTCATAACCAATAACTTGTTCAAATTCACTGTGTATGCCAGCCATAATGTCATTTATTTGCGCTAAAGATGCGCTGAAGTCACTCTGCTCTAACAGGTAATTTAGCCGTTGTTGGTTCAGGCCATCATCTGGCAATGTTTGCGTTTGTTGATCTGCAAAAATCTGTAAATATTGCTCAACTCGCCTTAAAAACAAATAATTGTGGCGTAATAATTTTGCTTCATCTGCGCCAATAACTTGAATGTTTTCTAGCTCCGCCAGTGCTTTTTGCAAGGATTGTGTTTGCAAATTAGCTTCTCGCCCGCCCCTTACCATTTGCAGTGCTTGCACCACAAACTCCACTTCACGGATCCCTCCTGCACCTAGTTTTATATTGTTAGTCAAGCGTTTACGACGTACTTCTTGAGCTATCATTTGCTTCATTTTACGCAGCGATTCAATCACTGAAAAATCGATATAGCGACGATACACAAACGGTTTTAATAACTGATAGAATTCATCACTGTAGCGCGTTTGCGGGCCAATTAAACGCCCTTTGAGCATGGCGTAGCGTTCCCATTCACGGCCTTGATCTTGGTAGTAATCTTCCATGGCATTAAAACTCATCACCAAGGGGCCACTTTCACCAAAAGGTCGCAGCCGCATATCGACCCTAAATACTTGTCCATCAACCGTTGTTTGATTAAGTGCGGCAATCAGCTTTTGTGCCACTTTAGTGTAAAACACTTGCGCTTCTAAAGAGCGCCGCCCACCTTGAGTTTTTACACTACGCGGATAAGAAAAAATTAAATCGATATCTGACGAATAGTTAAGTTCTTGGCCACCTAACTTACCCATTCCTAATACCAACATCGCCAGTGGCAGTTGTTGCTCATCGAATGGTTGCCCATTAATCTGAGCAACCTGGGCAAATGCCCAGTTATTGGCACTATCAATTAGCTGATCGGCTAAAGCCGAGATATAGCCAATACTATCGGCTATATCATTGCTGTAACATAAATCTAAACACGCTACTTTTAGCCAATAGCGTTCCCGGTAACGGCGTAAAATTTTATGGCACTGCGCTTCATCAACCTCGGTAAGATTTAAGTCTTGAAATGGGTTAGGACTATCTCGCAAACTCATTTGAGTATCACTGAGCAACATCTCAATTAACTGCGGCTGAGATTGCAGGCAACGCCAGGCAAAGTCACTCAAACCTAACAAATTAATAATTAATTCATTAGCAGGAAGCTCTGGATATAGCTGAAAAAAACGTTCGCTGCCTAAGCCATGCAGTGCTGTTGGGAGTTGTTCGCCTGGTGTCATCAAATACTCTCTTTTATATCAGTCGTAACCGTACTAGAATAGTTAACATAATAATAACCACCCTAGGTTCTCAATGTCATATTTATCTTTATCTAACACTAGTTTACTCGCGATTGCTATCTGTTTTATGGTTATTTGTTTAGCTGTTATTTGTTTGCGGGTAGTAAGTCAACTCAAGGCTAAACAAGCATTAAAAGAAGAACTTGCTCAACATGACAATTTTGCTCTAGGAATTAGTTTTGCGTCAGAAATCAGTGTAGTGATCGCGACTGTAGCATTTTTATTTGATGAAATTAGTATCAGTGCAGCCCAATCAAACCCGCTTAAGATGATTATACTGATAGTACTGTTGTTTACTTTTATTAAAGTAGGCCACTTGATCCACCGCAAGTGGATTTTGCACCGCTTTAATGAAGAAGCCGCCATACTAAAACAAAATGTCTGTGCCGCGTTGGTAGATTCAGGCATGTTGATCGCTAACTGTATTATTACATTAGGGCTATACAGCTGGTCTCATACCCAAGGGTTTAGCAGCTTACTAATTGCTTTTGTCAGCTTCTTTTTACTGCAAACTATTTTTGCCTTAGACAGTAAATTCCGTGAATATCGCTTTGCTCGCGCCAATCAAGGGGCGTCATTACAAAGTAACTTTAATTTAGAAAACACCTCTATTGGCATTCGTTATGCCGGTAAATCCATTGGCCTTGCATTAGCTATCTATGCGGGTCTTGCCAGTGCCACTTTTCACAGTGGTAAAATGGTTGAGAATTTATTCACATTAGCTTTACATTGCGGCACTATGTGGTTATTACTGTATCTATTAACGACTATAATCAAGTTCATCTCTTTGCCAAACATTGATACTGAGCTTGAAATTGATCATCAGGATAATATTGGAATAGCTTGCATTGAATTTGCTGTTTTCAGCGCTATAGGCTATTTACTAATAAGTATGTTTTCAATTTAATATTGAAAATGACGTAATACGTGGGGCCTTATGCCGTTTGAAGTAAATAACTATCTACTGATCGATAACGACAGTGAATTCAGCCGGCAATTCACTGAACATTATTTTGCTCAGCCACACGGCACCAGTCCAAGTACCCTTGTTGTTGCTGGTGCAAATACCCGTCACTTGGTTAAATTAATGTTTGACCAGTTGATCAAAGATTATTGCTACTGCGACTTTAGTAATGAAATTAGCGTGTCAGAACTGGCGAGTTATTTACATGAACACCATGATATTGCCGGTGTACTATACAATCAAACGGATTATTTATTAGCTGATGATAAACAACGATTTATATTCAATTCATTACATTCTGTACGATTTTTAATTAAAGAGATTGATGATGGATACCTGTTTGAACCAGTCACAGACTTAGCACAAAATAATCACTTATCATGCCAAACCGAAATAGCCGAAACACCGCAAAATTTAGACGCATTATGTGAAAAGCTTAATAATTAGTTAAAATAAAACTTAACTAATTATCACTGACTCACAATAAGTATTTGCACCGAAGAGATGACTTACATACCATAACGATATTAGCTATTTTTGTTGAAGGTCATCATGAGAGTTCCTCATATTTATCAAGCAAGTCCTATTGTAATTGCCACTGCACTTCAGTTAGAAGATGATGCAGCAGGCCACATAGGTCGCGTATTACGGATGAAAGTCGGTGAGCATATTTCATTATTTAATGGCCAAGGCGGCGAATATCTTTGCGAACTCATTGAAGTAGGAAAAAAATCAGTCGTTGCAATGCCGCTTGAATTTAATGAAAAAGATGTTGAATCACCGCTGAGCATTCACCTAGGGCAAGGGATTTCTCGCGGTGACAAAATGGACTTTACCATTCAAAAGTCTGTTGAATTAGGGATCACTGAAATCACCCCTATTTTCAGTCAACGTTGTGGCGTTAAATTAAGCGCCGAGCGACTTGCAAAAAAACACCAGCAATGGCAAAAAATAGCGATTGCTGCAGCAGAGCAATCTGGTCGTAACCGGATCACCACGATTCATCCACCGATAGACATCAGCCAATGGCTTGCACAAAGCAGTGATGAAATTAAGCTTACCCTACACCCTCGTGCAGAGCACAGTATTAAAACAATCGAAGTACCTAGCGCTGGCGTGCGGTTTTTAGTTGGTCCTGAAGGTGGCTTCACTGATGATGAAATTGCCCAGACCAAACAACAAAATTTTGTTGATATCCGTATCGGCCCACGCGTGCTGCGCACTGAAACTGCCGCTTTGACAGTCTTAAGTGCACTACAGCTACAATTTGGCGATTTAGCTAATTGAAATTAGTAAAACCACCCTCATATCAATAGCAACAGATTCAGTAAGGCAACGAACATGGCAATTAAGTTAGGTATAATTTCAGATCCGATCAGCGGATTCAACATCAAAAAAGACACCGGTTTTGCAATGATGATGCAAGCCCAAAGCCGTGGCTATGAAATTTACTACATGGAAATGAATGATCTTTCATTGCGTAAAGGCAAAGCGTATGCCACAGCCGCAAAAGCAACCGTGTTCGACGATACAAACCATTGGTATGAGCTGGAAGAAAAAGCCAGTATCGCACTTGCTGATTTAGATGTTATTTTAATGCGTAAAGATCCACCGTTTGATACTGAGTACATTTACGCAACCTATATTTTAGAACGCGCCGAACTTGAAGGCACGCTTATTATTAATAAGCCACAAAGCCTGCGTGATGCGAACGAAAAGTTATTCACCGCATGGTTTAGTGAGCATACACCTGACACTTTAGTAACCCGTTGTAAGCACCAGATCCGCGCATTTTTGGCTGAACATAAAGACATCATTCTAAAACCTTTAGATGGTATGGGTGGCGCCTCTATTTTCCGTGTGACTGAAAATGATGCCAACATTGGGGTTATTTGCGAAACACTCACCGAACACGGTAGCCGTTTTGCCATGGCACAAAACTATATCCCAGAGATCAAACAAGGTGATAAACGCGTATTGGTGGTCGATGGCGAAGTGATCCCATATTGCCTAGCCCGCATTCCACAAAATGGTGAAACACGTGGTAATTTAGCTGTTGGCGGTCGTGGTGAAGCACGCCCAATCAGTGATTCAGATCGTAGAATTGCCGAAGCCGTTGCACCAACATTAAAAGCTAAAGGGCTTATTTTTGTAGGTCTTGATATCATTGGTGATAAGCTAACAGAAATTAATGTTACAGCGCCTACCTGCGTAAAAGAAATCGAAGCTGCCTATGATATTTCAATTACTGGGCGCTTATTTGATGCCATAGAAAGAAAACTGAGCCATACTTAAATTTACTAACAATAAAGGGGTATCGTTATGCAATCATTAGAAAATCATTTTTTAATCGCAATGCCATCAATGCAAGACCCTTTTTTTAAACGTGCTGTCGCGTATATTTGTGAGCACAATGAAGACGGGGCTATGGGGCTGGTGATCAACCAGCCGATCAATATTACTGTCGGCGACTTGCTCGACAAAATAGAGATTGATAACGACAAATCCACCCACGCAGCAAGTGTTGCAGTATTTGCTGGAGGACCTGTAAAAACCGATCGTGGTTTTGTACTGCATTCTCCAAAAGCAGGTTATAGCGCAAGCCAAGAACTTAGCAGCGAAATCATGATAACCACATCCAAAGATGTGTTAGCAAGTTTAACCACAGCCCAAGCACCAGAACAGTTTATTATTACACTGGGCTATGCGGGTTGGGAGCAAGGCCAGCTCGAACAAGAGCTACTCGAAAATTCATGGCTAATTATAAAAGCCGATCCTGAGATTATTTTTAACACACCGATAGAGCAACGCTGGGAAAAAGCAGTCGCGACGCTCGGTTTTGATATTAGCCAATTAAGTTCGGAAGCTGGCCACGCATAAGCGTGGTCAACCACAATTTTAAAGCACAGAGATAGCATGACTAAAAAACAACTAAAGCCCAAAGGTGAACGCACCGTGATGGGCTTTGATTTTGGCACCACCAGCATTGGTGTTGCTATCGGCCAAGAACTAACAGGAACCGCATCGAGCCTAAGCGCTATCAAAGCCAAAGATGGTATTCCAAATTGGGATTTTATTAAAAAGCATGTCGATGAGTGGCAACCTGATTTACTGGTGGTTGGATTACCGCTTAATATGGATGGCACAAATCAAGAAGTCACCTTTAAAGCTAAAAAGTTTGCCAACCGCTTACATAATCACTATGGACTGCCTGTAGAGACCCAAGACGAACGTTTAACCACAGCAGATGCAAAAGCACGATTATTTGAGCAAGGCGGTTACCGTAGCTTAGGTAAAGGAAATGTGGATAATATGTCGGCTGTTATTATTTTGGAAAGCTTCTTTGAACAAGCTTACGGGTAAGCGGTAGGTTTATAATAAGCTGCTCACTCAGTTCAGGAATAAATCCAGCTTGGCGATAGGCTTTTTCTATCGCACCTTGTTCTCGTAATATCTTTAAGCCTTTTTGCAACGCTTTAAAAGCCTGAGCGCCATCAGGATGGCGTTTTGATATTACAAAATGACGACTATCATCTAATAATATCAGCACATTAGGTACCGCTTGCAAAACAATATCTTCAAGTACATATTGGTTACCCATCTGTGGCATCAGTGGCATTAACATAAAATCAATCCATTGCATCGATACCATACGCACTTGACTGAGCCATTCATCCTCTGCAACTAGATCTTTTAATGGTAATTGCGATAAAGTTTTCCAATCTGTACGCCAACGCGGCGTAGACACACTAGTTAGTTGATTAAAATCTGACAGGTGCTGCAGCTGAAATACTTTTTTATTGTTTGGAGAAGTAAAAATCCCCGCAAAATACTCGCCTTTACGGATCAGCTCATCGCTGATATACACTTTATCTGCTAGTGATTTGGCATCTTCATACCAATAACTATCAAAGCTGATCAGTAGCTCACCTTTTTCTAACAGTTTGGTATTACGAAAATTAATTTTACCAATTTGATAACTGAAAGTTTTATTAAAGCCCCCCAAGTACAAGGCTTGTTGGGCAATGATCATATCAACTACATCGCGACGTATAAATCGACCACTAAAATCAGTAATATCCTGCGGTGCTCTACCGGCTAAAAAATGTGTGTAATCATAATGCACGTCATCTCGGATAAAAATAGCAATCGATTGATCTGTCGCCATCGCAAAAAATGAGTTACTAACAACATAAAAACTAACTGTTACAAGTAACCATTTTATGCGTTTTTTCATACTACTGACCTTTAGGTTCTAACCCGTCAATTGTTACTCCCTGTAAAAAACCAGCCCCTTGCTGTTCATTATTTCGAAGCTTAATCATCAAACGTAAATCGTTAGGTGAGTCAGCGTGATGCAAAGCATCTGCATAGTTGATACGTTGCTGTTTATAGAGCTCAAATAACGCTTGATCAAAGGTTTGCATACCCATATCTTTCGCTTTAGCCATGGCTTCTTTAATGCCGCCAATGTCGCCTTTTTTGATAAGCTCGCCGATAATCGGGGTATTTAATAAAATTTCGATAGCAGCTACTCGACCATTGCCATCGGCTGTAGGCACTAGTTGTTGTGCTATGATAGCTCGTAAGTTTAAGGATAGATCATATTTTAGCTTATCGTGCTTTTCTTTAGGCACTAAATGCATAATACGGTCAATTGCTTGGTTAGCGTTATTGGCATGTAATGTAGCAACACATAAATGACCGGTTTCAGCAAAACTAAGTGCGTATTCCATGGTCTCTTGCGAACGTATTTCACCAATTAAAATGACATCGGGGGCTTGGCGTAATGAGCTTTTTAACGCCGCCTCAAAACTTTCCGTATCTAAGCCAACTTCACGCTGAGTAATAATACTTTTGCGATGTTCATGGACAAACTCAATCGGGTCTTCAATAGTCAAGATATGCCCACGTTGATTACGATTACGGTAACCTAATAATGCAGCCAACGACGTTGATTTACCGGTGCCAGTACCACCGACAAACAGCACTAAACCACGTTTAGCCATGATCACATCAGTCAATGTCGACGGTAGACCAAGCTCAGCAACATCAGGAATTTGCGTAACAATACGGCGAATAACCATACCCGCGCAATCTCGTTGCCAAAATGCCGAGATCCTAAAGCGCCCTTCATCGGTAGCTATGGCAAAGTTGCACTCTTTAGTATTATGAAACTCTGCTTTTTGTTTTTCACTCATCGCTGATTCAACTAATTGCAGCGACTCTTCGTCTGATATTTTTTCGTCGCCAAGTGCAATTAGCTCGCCATTAATCTTTGCGCTGACTGGCAATTGGCTCGATACGAATAAATCCGAACCTTGCTTTTCAATCATCAAATGTAAAAAGTAATCAAGAGAATGTGTCATTACTGCTCCTTACTCGGGCCTAGCCGCCGAAATTATTTTTATCTTGTGCTTTAGCACGCGCTTCAGCATTGGTAACAACACCGTGATTCACTAAATTGATTAAACACTGATCCATGGTTTGCATACCATGCGATGCGCCAGTTTGAATCGACGAATACATTTGCGCAATTTTATCTTCGCGGATAAGGTTACGGATCGCAGGCACTGCAATCATGATTTCATGTGCTGCGACTCGCCCGCCACCAATTTTTTTCAACAGGGTTTGTGAAATAACTGCGCGTAATGACTCTGAAAGCATTGAGCGGATCATACTTTTTTCTTCACCAGGAAACACATCGATAATACGGTCAATGGTTTTCGGGGCTGACGTAGTATGCAATGTACCAAATACTAAATGGCCGGTTTCAGCAGCAGTCATGGCAAGGCGAATAGTTTCTAAATCACGTAGCTCACCAACCAAAATCACGTCTGGATCTTCACGTAAAGCACTGCGCAGTGCATTAGAAAAACTATGCGTATCGCGATGCACTTCACGTTGATTAATTAACGATAGTTTATTGTCGTGCACAAACTCGATGGGATCTTCGATGGTTAAAATATGATGATGCTTGTGTTGATTTATATGATCCACCATCGCAGCCAAGGTGGTCGACTTACCAGAGCCTGTAGGTCCTGTTACCAACACTAAACCACGCGGCGTATCTGAGATTGTTTTAAATATATCTGGCGCACCTAAATCATCAAGCGTCAGCACTTCACTGGGAATGGTACGAAATACAGCTGCGGGGCCTCGATTTGAGTTGAAGGCATTAACACGAAAACGTGCTAAGTTTGGCACTTCAAACGAAAAATCCACTTCAAGGTTTTGTTCATAGTCCTTGCGTTGATTATCGTTCATAATATCGTAAACTAGGCTGTTAACATCTTTGTTTTCCAGCGCTGGTATATTAATACGTCGCACATCACCATCAACACGGATCATTGGCGCAACCCCTGATGATAAGTGTAAATCTGATGCTTTGTGCTGCACACTAAAGGCCAATAATTCGGTAATATCCATTTATGACTCCACAACTAACTGATAATTATATGGTTACAATAGCAGAACGACTTAAGTCCGCCTATGCTAGAATTGCCCTAGCGGCAAAAAAACATCATCGTAATGAACACGATGTCTGCTTGTTGGCAGTATCAAAAACCAAACCTGCTGATTTCATTCTAGCGGCTTATCAACAAGGTCACCGAGAATTTGGTGAATCATACGTTCAAGAAGCTGTTGATAAAATAACCCAATTAGCAAATTATAGCGATATTGTTTGGCATTTCATTGGCCCTATTCAATCAAATAAAACCGCCCTTGTTGCCAGCCACTTTGATTGGGTGCAAAGTATTGAACGTGAAAAAATAGCGCAACGTTTAAACGATCAAAGGCCCGCAGATAAAGCCCCTTTAAAAGTACTGATCCAAGTAAATATCAGCTTAGAGGACTCAAAATCAGGCTGCCACCCCGATAAACTTGCAAGCCTCGCTGAATTTATTCACCATTGCCCGCATTTAGAATTGCGTGGTGTCATGGCAATCCCAGCAAAAACTGACGATCCACAGCAACAAATACAATATTTTGAGCAATTACGTGCTTGCTTTGATAGACTTAAAGCCCAATATCCTCAAATAGACACCCTGTCGATGGGGATGAGTGGTGATGTCGAAGCTGCGATTGCAGCAGGCTCAACCATGGTACGCATCGGCACGGATATTTTTGGCCAACGAAGCTAAGGTGATAACTAAGATATGTCAGATAAAACAATTGCATTCATAGGCACAGGTAATATGAGCTACGCCATTATTGGCGGCATGGTAAAAAAAGGATTTGCTGCATCGAGTATTATTGCAACAAATCGTAACCAAGAAAAACTCGCTAAGGTAGCAGCGGATTTCGGGGTTAAAACCACCGCAGATAACAACGAAGCACTGCGCGATGCCGATGTTATTGTGTTGTCTGTAAAGCCGCAAATGATGGGTGATTTATGTCAATCATTTCAAGATTCGGGTATCGACTTTAGCGATAAGCTATTTATTTCTGTCGCCGCAGGCTTAACGGTTAAGCGGTTACGTGAAATGCTCGGACAAGACGTTAAGATGGTACGTTGTATGCCAAATACCCCGTCTTTATTAGGGCGCGGTGTATCAGGTTTATTTGGTGCCGGCGAAACCGAGCAAGAACATACTTTTGTGCAACAAGTATTTGAATGTACAGGTATTGCGGTATGGGTTGAGCAAGAGTCACAAATTAACGATGTTATTGCTGTTACGGGGTCATCACCGGCTTACTTTTTCTTATTTATGGAAGCCATAGAAGAAAAAGCCAAAGCACTTGGCTTTAGCGATGAAGACGCACGTCGCTTAGTACAGCAAACAGCATTAGGTGCAGCTGAAATGGCACTATCTCAGCCTGAGATTAGTATTTCACAATTGCGTGCTAATGTGACATCAAAAGGTGGCACCACGCATGCAGCTGTTGAACATTTAAAAGCACACGGTCTGACTAACACTGTCGCCGATGCAATGGATGCCTGTATTGCTCGCGCGGAACAAATGGAACAAGAACTTTAAAAGCACTTTGCTGCTTTTAGCCCTATTTATGTTTAAGGTTTTTAATTAAGGTACGTTATGAACGCCATGCAATTTTTAATAAGCACACTATTCGATCTATTTTTAATGGTCGTATTAATGCGCTTTTGGCTACAAGCCGCCAAGGCTGATTTTTACAATCCGTTGAGTCAGTTTGTGGTCAAAGCTACTTCATTTGCTGTTAATCCACTGCGTAAAATTATTCCAGGGTTAGGTGGCCTAGACTTAGCTTCGTTATTACTGGCGTTCATTGTCGCTGCTGCAAAAATTACTGCGCTGATATTTTTAGTAGGCGCGACATGGGAAGTTGGATTTGTACTTTTAAATGCGCTAGTAACGGTGATTAAAGAAGGCTTAAACTTACTGTTTTGGGTATTAATTATTCGCGCGTTATTAAGCTGGGTAAGCCAAGGCAACAATCCAGTAGAAGCGGTATTTCAGCAGCTAACTGAACCAATGTTAAGACCTATTCGTAAAGTGTTACCGCCACTGGGCGGCTTAGATCTATCAATTTTAGTGTTAATTATCGCGCTGCAATTTGCCCAGTTTTTGTTTATTGATTTAGTCGGCTAACCTTATCATTAACACAGAGGCCTACTAGGCCTCTTTTTTTAAGAGTCATTTATGAAAAAGCTCGCAAGTATTTTATTCTTTGCATTAGCAGGTATTACCTTTAGTGCCCACAGTGAACAAATGCAAGGCGCACAATACAAAGAACTCGGCCCATGGCAAGTACATTACATTGCATTTCCGTCAACCTTTATTCAACCACAAATAGCCAAAACCTATGGCCTAGAACGCAGTGGTTATAAGGGCATTGTAAATATTTCAATCCTTAAAAAAGATACCGATGCCACAGCGCAAACTGCCATTCTTAAAGGCACTGCTAAAAACCTACTTGGTAATAAGCAAACCTTGGAATTCAAAGAAGTCATCGAAGGCGATGCAATTTATTACCTCGCGCAAGTTGATTTTACTAACGAAGAAATTCTGCGCTTTGAAATTGAAATACAACAAGGTAATCAATTTCAAAAGCTGCAGTTCCAGCAAAAATTTTACGTAGATTAATTCATGAAAAAAACTTTAGTGTTAGCCACTGGCAATCCGGGTAAGGTCAACGAATTGGCGCAAATGCTAAACCCGCTTGAAATAAACGT
Organism: Pseudoalteromonas sp. SR45-6; assembly: GCF_014163545.1. Taxonomy (NCBI): domain Bacteria; kingdom Pseudomonadati; phylum Pseudomonadota; class Gammaproteobacteria; order Alteromonadales; family Pseudoalteromonadaceae; genus Pseudoalteromonas; species Pseudoalteromonas sp. SR45-6. The sequence goes on along the minus strand of NZ_JACJDM010000019.1, from coordinate 41,754 downwards.
TGTGCCACAAAGCGATTTTAACGTGCCAGAAGTAGCAGAAACAGGCACCACTTTTGTAGAAAACGCTATTATTAAAGCTCGTCATGCTGCAAAAATAACTGGGCTACCAGCTATTGCTGACGACTCAGGATTGGAGGTTGATGGCCTTAACGGCGCCCCTGGCGTTTACTCAGCTCGCTATGCCGGTGAAGGCGCTAGCGATCAAGATAATATTGATAAACTATTAAGCGAACTTGCTAACAACCCTAACCGCAGTGCGCGCTTTTGGTGTGTGCTGGTATTAATGCGTCATGCTGATGACCCTACCCCACTGATTTGCAGTGCTAGCTGGGAAGGTCAAATTACCTTAGCTCAAAACGGCCAAGGTGGTTTTGGTTACGACCCTATTTTTTATGTGCCAGAACTTGAATGCACCAGTGCGCAACTGACTAAACAGCAAAAAAATGCAGTTAGCCATCGTGGTCAGGCGTTACAACGTTTATTGTCTGAGCTTAAGCTCAAAGGCGGCCTGTGAATTTACCACCATTAAGTTTATATGTGCACGTACCTTGGTGTGTGCAAAAGTGCCCGTATTGTGATTTTAATAGTCACGGTCAAAAAGGTGAGATCCCTGAAAAGGAATATGTGCAGCATTTAATTGATGATTTAAAAACCGATCTGCACTTAGTGCAAGGACGTAAAATTCATTCAATCTTTATCGGTGGTGGCACGCCTAGCTTATTAACCGGTGAGGCCTACGTTAATTTATTAACGGCGGTGGATTCATTAATTGGCCTGAGTGAAAACTGCGAAATCACCTTAGAAGCCAACCCGGGCACGGTTGAAACTGGCCGCTTTAAAGAATACGTAGCTGCTGGCATTAATCGTATTTCGATTGGCGTGCAAAGCATGCAAGACGACAAACTCAAAGCACTTGGCCGTATTCATGGTGCCGATGAAGCCATTTATGCTGCAGAGCAAGCCCATGAAGCAGGCTTAAACAGCTTTAATTTGGATTTAATGCATGGCTTACCTGGGCAATCATTAGATGATGCACTTGATGATTTAAAAAAAGTGATTGCCTTAAATCCACCACATATCTCTTGGTATCAACTCACTATTGAGGCTAATACACAGTTTGCCTCTAAGCCGCCAATATTACCAGCTGATGATATTTTGTGGGATATTCAAGAGCAAGGCCAAGCCTTACTTACTGAGGCAGGTTATCAGCAATATGAAATTTCCGGCTATGCAAAACCAGGTTTTCAATGCCAACATAACTTGAATTATTGGCGCTTTGGCGATTATTTAGGCATTGGTTGTGGTGCCCATGGTAAGGTAACCGATGCTAAAACAGGCATCATTACCCGCACTGAGAAAGTAAAACATCCTCGCGGTTATATGGATTTAGCTAAGCCGTATTTATTTAAACAGTGGCCAGTTGAACAGCACGACTTACCGTTTGAATTCTTTATGAATCGCTTACGGTTATTTGAAGCCTGCCCAATTAGTGACTTTACAGCCTTAACTCAGTTACCGCTGCAAAGCCAAGCAGATGCGCTGCAACAAGCCATTGCCAAGGGTTTGCTTAAGCAAACGGATAGTCACTGGCAGGTAAGCCAAAAAGGTCATCGTTTTTTAAATGACCTGCTAGAATTGTTTGTGTAATAACGACCCAAACTTTACTAACAAATACACACTAATAATAATTAATAACCTTCAATGGTTTCTAACAACAAAAGGGAAAACATGCGTAAACTAACCTTTATCGCCGCCGCAGTGAGTATTGCACTGCTAGGTGGTTGCCAGCAAACACCAGAGCAACAAAGCACGCCAACTGTACAAGCACAACCGGTACAAAGCGAAATAGACAAAGCGAATGCGTTTTTCGAAGATACTTTTAACCGTGATGTGATGAGCAGCCCTGTTTATCAAACATACATGGGTATCAAACAAGACTACGACAAATGGGATGACGGTAGCGAAGCGCGCGTACTGAAAGATCATCAACAAACAAAAGATGATTTAGTGGCATTAAACGCTATTAACCGCGAACTCCTAGATGACACCACAAAAGTTAGTTATGACCTTAAAAAGCAAGACCTTGAAAACAGCATTGCTGATTTTAAATGGCGCTATCATAACTACCCAGTGAACCAAATGTTTGGTACTCACTCGATGATCCCGGCCTTTTTAATCAACCAACACCAGATTTCTGATGTTACCGATGCCAAAGCCTATATCTCGCGTTTAAATGGCGTAACCACGGTTATTGATCAACTGATCACCGATTTAGAAGTACGTGCTGATAAAGGCATTATCGCTCCTAAATTTGTATTCCCACATGTGATTGATTCAAGCAAAAATATCATTCACGGTGCGCCATTTGAACAAGGTGATGATTCCACCTTACTTGCCGACTTTAAACGTAAAGTTGCTAAGCTTGAAATTGCTCAAGCTGATAAAGACGCGTTAATCAGCGATGCTGAGAAAGCCCTTAAAGCGGCTGTAAAACCTTCTTACTCTAAGTTGATTAATTATTTGGCACAGCTTGAAAAACGTGCTGATGATCGTGATGGTGCTTGGAAGTTTCCTGATGGCGAAGCGTTTTACAACAACGCATTAGCGCGCACGACTACCACTGATTTAACGGCTAAAGAGATCCACACCATCGGTTTAGCTGAAGTATCTCGTATTCATGACGAAATGCGCCAAATCAAAGAAAAAGTTGGTTTTAAAGGCGATTTAAAAGCCTTTATGCAGTTTATGAAAACCGATAAGCAATTTTACTTACCTAATACTGAAGCAGGTAAGCAGCAATACCTTGACGAAGCCACGGCACTTATTAACACCATGAAATCACGCTTGGATGAGCTATTCATTGTTAAGCCTAAAGCCGACATGATTGTTAAGCGTGTTGAAGCCTTCCGTGAAAAAGCGGCTGGTAAAGCATTCTACCAACAGCCTGCACCAGATGGTTCACGCCCGGGTGTTTACTACGCTAACCTTTACGACATGGAAGCAATGCCAACGTATCAAATGGAAGCGCTGGCTTATCACGAGGGTATTCCAGGTCACCACATGCAAATTGCAATTTCGCAAGAGCTTGAAGGCGTGCCTAAGTTCCGTAAATTCGGTGGCTACACAGCCTATATCGAAGGTTGGGGCTTGTACTCAGAGTTATTACCAAAAGAAATGGGCATGTATGCAGACCCTTATTCTGACTTTGGCCGTCTATCGATGGAACTATGGCGAGCATGTCGCTTAGTGGTTGATACTGGTATCCACGAAATGAAGTGGACTCGCCAACAGGGTATTGATTACTACGTAAATAACACGCCAAACGCGACGTCTGACGGCGTTAAAATGGTTGAACGCCACATTGTAATGCCTTCGCAAGCAACGGCTTACAAAGTAGGTATGCTGAAGATTCTAGAACTTCGTGAAGCTGCCAAGGTTAAACTAGGTGATAAGTTTGATATCCGTGAATTCCATGATGTGGTACTTAAAAATGGCGCAGTGCCACTAAACGTACTAGAGAACTTTGTTGATGAGTGGGTTGCAAGCAAACTAGCAGCTTAAGCATCCTTACTTTATAACATATACAAAGGCCGTATCTACGGCCTTTTTTATTGCCTGAAAGATAGATAAACACTTGACCAACAAGTGCTTTACGCTAGGATAAAGCACTTGATATACACGTAACGTATAGGATTAACAATGGATACATGTATCAGTCAACTAAACCAACAGATGCAGCAGCATCAGTTGCAAGCCATTGTTGATAGCTTTGCCAGTTTATCTGCAATACAACAAGCCATGCAGTTACAGCACTTATATAGCAGTGCGCAACGCATGAGTGTAAAATATACTTATCTGCAAAATATCGCCACACGCATATTAACTCAACACTCGCTACCAACAGCCATCATCAGTCAGCTAAATAATACCGACCAATTAAGTTTTTTTACCCCTGGTCTAAAGTTCAATCATGGTTTTACACAACAAAACCAACAGCAGCAAAATGTATTGCACCGCTTATTTAGCGAGTGTAGTGAGGCTAAATTACCGTTTAATTATGTACGTTCACTGATGCTATTTGAAAGTAACGAAAACTTGTTGCAAGCTTTAGCGCAAGTTAATGATATCGGGCTGACCCCAGTTGCAAGTTACATTGCAAACAATCCAGCCCAACACAGCTTACCAAAGCATGAATTTTCGGCCTTGCTGGCATTAATGGAAGTTGAGTTTAAACAAAATCAGGGCAATATAAACACTGCCGCATTCTTAAAAGCCTTACTCACGTTATCTCAAACAAGCCCAGACAAGCCACTCAGTGACTATAAAATACTGCTCAGTGGCGCTTACTTACGCTGTAAAACAGAACAAGTTGAGCGCTACCTTGTACAACATAAATAATATTAATCAGATAAATAATATTCAACGCTGGTTACAACTCGCACTTTTTTGATCTGCGGAGTGTTTGAATCGCGGTCGATTATACTAAACTGCCCTTGTCTTGCGGTGCGAATTTTACCTAGTTTTGACTGTGAGTCCTTGGCAAATTTTAATGCCACTTCGCGAGCTTTTTCGGTGGCTTCTTGCACCATTGCTGGTTTTATATCGTTTAGCCCAGAGAACAAATATTCAATGCGGGTTTCATAGTTATCTTGCACAATCGCAATACCTTGTTTGGCTAGCTGGCCCACCTTAGTTAAGGCGTTTTGCACTTTATCAGGCTGCTGCGAATACACGGTAATATTTGCGCGGGCAATATAGCGAAACTGTTGATTATCAGCGCCGTATTCGCGCGCTTGTTTATCAACAATTGATTGCCTACCTTGGCTGATCTCTTGTTCATCAAAGCCATGCAGTTTTAAAAAAGCGATCACTGCGGCATTTTTCTGCTCAACCCGTTCAACTAACTTTTCGAGGTCATTATCTGCATCACTAAATTGTACCGGCCAGATCACTGTATCAGCAGTTACTTCACGCTCTGCTAATCCTTTAACCTCAACCGTGCGTTCCATATTTTTTACATCAAGCGCTGCTGATTTTAAAATCCATCCGCAGCCAAGTATAGCGACACTCAATACAGCTGCGCCAAGCAACTGATAATATCCATTTGGTTTATTCATTTAATGATCCTTTGATAATAATCAATTATATGTGGTTATGATGCTCGAAAAATCAACCTAAACAGGTTACATTGAGCATATACTCAAACCACCTCAAGATGCGAGCGTCGTTAGCAAAAAGATTATATGCATCACCTCGCTAGAAAACAAATAACCCGCAAGGAAAGACCATGAGTGTAAAACGCATTAGTCAGTTTTTCAACCCGACTTCGGTTGCCGTGATTGGTGCATCGAATAACGTTTCCCGAGCAGGATTTGTAGTAATGCGCAACTTATTACAAGGCGGATTTAACGGCCCTATCATGCCAGTAAGCCCGACTAATAGCGCCGTACATGGCGTGTTGGCCTACCCGTCAATTGCGGCGCTACCGAAAATACCGGACCTTGCGGTTATTTGTACGAACAAACACACCCTACTTAATATCATTGCAGAGCTTGGAGAGTTTGGCTGTAAAAATGCGATTGTGATCGCAGCCGGACTCAATCATGAACAAAAAACAGCACTGCAAGAAGCCGCTAAACAAGCCAAAGTATCGTTACTTGGCCCTAATTGTTTGGGTTTGTTGATCCCTCATATTGGCCTCAATGCGAGTTTTTCTCACACTATCGCAAGCCCTGGTAAATTAGCGTTTATTTCACAGTCCGCAGCTGTGTGCTCCACTATTTTAGATTGGGCAAAACACAAAGAAATTGGCTTTTCATACTTTGTCTCTGTGGGTGATTGTTTAGATATCGACTTTGCTGAACTACTCGACTTTTTAGGTCGCGATGCAAAAACGAAGGCTATTTTGCTGTACATCGATAACATTGAGAATATCCGCAGCTTTATTTCAGCTGCTCGTGCCGCTGCGTTTAGTAAACCGGTGATCGCCATTAAAACCGGTAAAACAGCGGCTGGAGCGCTTGCTGCCGAAATTCACACTGGCGGCAAGCAAAGTTCAGATGCGGTGTATGACGCCCTCTTCCAACGCGCAGGTATGTTACGGGTAAATGATTTAACTGAACTGTTTGCTGCTACACAAACACTGGCCATGCATCCTAAATTATTAAAGGTGGAACAACTCACCATTTTAACCAATGGCGGCGGCCCCGGCGTAATGGCCGTTGATAGCTTATTACAAAGTTCTGGTAAGCTGACACAATTGAGTGAAGAAACCCGTGCGGCGCTCAATAAAGTGATCCCACAGTCGGATATGACCTCTAATCCGGTGGACATTTTTGGTGACTCAGTTCCGGCACGCTACCAACAAGCACTGGAAATTTTATTGCATGCTAAGGAAGTAAAAAATCTACTGATCATTCATACGCCATCAGCCCTTGCGCCAAGTGAAGACTATGCATTAATTATCGCTGAAACGTTGAATAAACTACCGAAAATGGCGCGTCCTTATGTGATCACAAATTTTATGGGCGAAGATGCCGCCTATGCCGCCCGTCGCGTATGTAGCAACTACGGCATTCCTACTTATCGCACCCCTGAGGGCGCAGTACGCGCCTTTATGCACTTAGTAAGTTATCGCCGTAATCAAAAACATTTAACCCAAACTCCAGAGTCAAACACAGATGACGCTAAAATCAATAAACACGCAGCAAAAGCGCTCGTGAATGAATTTTTAGCAGAGCAGCAAAGCTATCTATCCACCCATCAAGCCAGCCAAATACTCGCTCACTATGGCGTTGAATGTATTCAAACCGAGGTCGCATACACACCAACAGAAGCAAAAGAACAAGCCATAGAGCTAGGCTTCCCGGTTGCACTGAAACTGATCAGCCCTAGCATTCCATCTAAATCAGAAGTCGGTGGCGTGGTACTTAACTTAAACGATGCACAAGAGGTTGAACAAACCGCCTTTGCCATGCTATTGAGAATAAAAAACACCTACCCTGATGCGATTATTGAAGGCTTTTCACTGCAAAAAATGGCACCCAGAGCTGGCGCCAATGAACTACGTATTGCGATAAAAACAGAACCGAATTTTGGTCCTGTAATACTTCTAGGAGAAGCCGGCACGGGTCTAGAGTTTGCTCAAGCAGCGGTTGCTTTACCACCTTTGAATATGAACTTAGCAAAGTATTTAATTGCTGCGGCGCATGACAAAGGCGTGCTTAAAGAGCGTATTTTGCCTGAGAAAGTTGATAAGTATCGCCTCTGTGCACTACTGACCCGTATTTCTCAGTTAGTTATTGATCAACCCGATATAACTTCGCTTGAGTTAAATCCTATTTTAGCCAGTAATGGCCAGTTTTTGGTGCTTGATGCCACCATGACCCTGAGTCACTACCAAGTACAATCACATCGTAAACGCTTATCTATTCGCCCTTACCCAATTGAGCTGGTTAAACAAGTGACGCTGAAAAATAATACCCTTGCGACACTCAGACCAATAAAGCCAGAAGATGAGCAAGCGCACCAAGAGTTTGATCTATCTCTCAGCAAAGAAGATCGCTACAAACGCTTTTTTGGCGAGCTGCCGCAGTTTAACCACGATCAACTCGCTAAAATGACACAAATTGACTACGATCGTGAAATGGCGTTTATTATCACTCAAGACAACGCCACGCTTGGCGTCTCTCGGGTGTTAATGGACCCTGATAAAGTGCATGCCGAATTTGCTATAGTAGTGCGCTCAAACTGCCAAGGCCTTGGCTTAGGTGGCTTATTAATGCGCGCCGCTATTGAGTATTGTCAAAGCCAAGGCGTACAATTCATTGAGGGTATCACCCTGCCGGAAAATACCGGAATGATTGAATTAGCCCGAAAACTAGGCTTTAAGATCAGCCGCGACTTTGAAGAAGGCAGCATTAATATGGTACTTGCTTTAACTCCCAATAACACACACGGATAATAGCTTGAATAATTTACGTAAACGCACAGCACTATTTTTTGAAGGTAATGGGGAGTACCGTAAGACTGGCCATTACATCGATATATTTCTAATATCGCTGATAATGATTAATGTCGTTGCGATTGTGCTTGAATCAATTGCGAGTTTAGCTCATCAATATAAGCATGAATTTTTAATGTTAGAGTTAGGCTCAGTAATTATATTTGCTATCGAGTATTTGCTTCGCCTTTGGTCATGCGTAGAACGTGCCGAGTACAAAAGTCTAAACTGTGGTAATTTTCAACGTCGTTTAAAATATTTACTCTCCCCTTTAGCCTTAATTGATCTAGTGGCAATCCTGCCCACGATCTTAATGATGTTTATCACCTTTGATTTACGTTTTTTAAGAGTGCTCAGACTCCTACGTGTTTTTAAGCTCACTCGCTACTCACGAGCAATGCAGCTACTTTTACAATCATTTCGTGATGAAAGCAGTTCGCTTTTGGCCGCATTCTTTATAATGGCAGTGGTGCTAATTTTAGCTTCCTGCGGAATTTACTTAATTGAACACGATATACAACCGGATAAATTTGGCTCCATTCCTGCGGCAATGTGGTGGGCAATGGCAACGCTGACCACTGTAGGTTATGGTGACGTTGTGCCAGTAACACCGCTAGGGCGTTTTTTTGGCGGCGTGATCACGTTACTGAGTATGGGAATGGTAGCAATACCCACCGGCTTATTAGCTTCGAGTTTCTCTGAACAGCTACGTAAGCGTAGGATCATGTTTAGTGATGCGGTGCATGAATGTCTGCATGATGGCGAGCTAGATGGCAAACTAGATGATGCGCAACTGGAGCATCTAGAGAATTTGCGCTGTAAACTTGGTTTAAGTAAGCAAGAAGCAAACAAAGCAATTAAGTCTCAACTTAGTGCACGCACTAAAAACCTTTATTGCCGTCACTGCGGTGAACGCCAAGACTAGTCTTCATTCAACAACGACTGCCAGTCTTTATTTAATAATGCGCTTACATCATCACCTGGGATTGGTTTACTGAATAAATAGCCCTGAAATAAATTACAGCCTAAGTTGCGCAAAAAGGTAAGCTGCTGCTTAGTTTCAACGCCTTCTGCGACGCATTCTTTACCTAAGCTTTTCGCCAATGCAAGCGTTGACTGAATAATCGCTTCATCGTCACTATCTATACCAATATCAGTTACAAAACTGCGATCAATTTTCAGTACATCGATCGGAAAGCGCTTTAAATAAGTGAGTGAAGCATAACCTGTACCAAAGTCATCCATATATAAGCGACAACCTAGTTGCTTCAACTTTGACATGCTATTTAACGCTTGCGGTGAATCATGCATCAGCACTGATTCTGTAATTTCAAACACCACAGAGCTGGCTGATACATCAGCATTAATTAGCGCACTGCGAATTTCATCGACTAAATTTTTATACTCAAAATCCAGTGCAGACAGGTTAATAGACACATACAAGTCAGGCTTTTGTAACTGCCATTGTTTAAGTTCAATCAACGCTCTAGCTAGGGTTTGCAACATAATTTTTGTGATCAAACCAATACTCTCAGCAGCAAGCGCAAACTCTTGTGTTTCATAGCTGTTATTTTCTGGCCAGCGCAGCAATACTTCCAGCCCTTCGGCCTGATGAGTTTTAGCATTAACAATCACTTGGTAATGATTACAAAACGCATGATTTTGATAGGCTTGAGTTAATTGTGATTCTAAATGCAATGAGCGTTGTACATGCTGATTCATTTCTTGTTTGTAAAATTGATAACAACCTTCCAAGCTCTTTTTCGAATGATACAGTGCAATATCAGCCGCTTTAATTAAACTTTTCGCACAGAGTGCATCATCAGGCGAAATCGCCACGCCAATACTTAAACTGACACTAATCGCTTGATTGTTAATAATGATGTTGTCATTCAAGCTAGCCATCAACTTAACGCACAGTAAAACAACTTCTTCGATTTGTTGAATACCCTCGACTAACAGCATAAACTCATCACCACTAAAGCGGGCTACACTGTCTTTCGCCTGTACACGCGATTTGATCCGCAGTGCCACCGCCTTTATTATCTCATCGGCAGCTTCATGCCCTAGTGAGTCATTAAAATACTTAAAGCGTTTGATATTAATATTGAGTAACGCAACTTTTAGGTTTTGGCCTTTAGCCTGTTCAAGTGCATGTTCAACTCGATCATTAAATAAAGTACGATTTGGTAACCCCGTTAAACTGTCGTAATTTGCTAATAAGAATAATTCATTCTCAGCTAACTTTTGGGCATTAATATCAGTCAGAATAACCACATAGCTTTCTAAGCGTTGCTCCGTATCAGCAACCGCACTAATTTTAATAAGCACATGACGCTGCTCGCCATTCGCCAAGCAAACAGTATCTTCTGCAGAAAAGTGCTCGCCAGCTTGCAACTCCTTCATTACACGTAAATAGTTAACTCTTACAGCACGACTTAATCCTAAGTGTAATGAGCAGCTAGAACGATAATCAACAGGAAAGTTAAATGCGCTCTGCAGTGCTTTGTTGGTAGCTAAAATACGTAAACTTTTATCCAGAATAAAGACCCAATCGCGGGTTTGCTCAAATGCTGCGCCAAATAAACGGGCATGTTCTTCAAACACTAATTCACGAGTCATATTAGTGTAAGTTCCAGCCACTTTCTCGGGTGTACTTCCTTGCCAGGCAACCACTTTGCCAAAGTCTTTATACCAGCGCCAATAGCCTAATTTATGGCGTAAACGATAGGTGCAGTTAAAATAGCCTTTTTCGGTGGATAAAAATTCTAACCACTCAATGCGAAAATTTTGTTTATCTTTAGGATGAATTTTTGCTAAATAATCATCTAAATTAACCGATTCAACATCATAACCTAACTCATTTTTAAGCCGTGGTTGATAAATTATTGGACTTGCAGATTGCCAATCCCACACCCCTGAACGGCTCCCTTCCAATGCTAACTTTAAGCGCGCTTCACTTTCTTGGCTTTCTCTGTGGGCTGCTAATAATAATTGCTGAATTCGATTACGACGCATTATCCAAGCTGCTACTAATCCAAAAAATACCAGTGCGTAAAGCACTATAAACTGAGGTGCGCGCCATAGCGGGTATTTAACCACAATATCCAGCACTGCCGGTTGTGTGTAGTCGCCAGTAAGCGGATCTTTAGCCCAAATTTTTAGTTGGTATTTGCCGGGATTAAGTTTTGGAAATAGCACTCGGTTATTATTACGGGTATACGATTTTTGCCCATCAGAGAGCTGATACTCATAAATAATACGTTCCTGATAATTAAATGCCATTGCCGAAAAAGCCACTTCGAGACCGATATCGTCGTGCTCTAAGGTGATTGTTTTTATAGGTTGCTTAAGATCCGTAGATAATTCACGAGACATCAAATCAATGCTGGTTATATTTACGTGATCAATTAAACCATGCCTAGGGTGATTATCATTTGGGTAAAAATAACTAAACCCTTTTAACGTACCATAGACTATTTGGCCAGTTTTTAAACGCGTAAATGCACCACTATTAAACTCGGTAGAGACCAGTCCTTCTGAAGTTGTAAATTGCTGAAAGTGTTTATTTTCTGGATTTAATCGCCATATTCCTTTATGACTACTCATCCAGATCATTCCAGCATCATCTAACACCATATCGTACAATAAGGTGCCGAGCTTATTTTTATCTAAATCTATGGTATACAACAGCTTGTAATTCGATGCATCAAGACCAATTAAGCCAAAATTCGATAACGTGATCCACAGCACATTATTATTATCAACAATATAAGACATTACATTAACGGCTACATTTTCATGTTGCTGTGGCACTGTATAGATTTTTGTTAAAGCAAATGAGTTTGGATCAACCTGATAAAGCACCCCTGCATTATAAAATAACGGGGAGTCAGATTTGGTAGATAAAGGCGGTAAGAAACCATAAGCTAAAAACGGTTCAAATTTTTCAAATTCACCACCTAAAGGAGTGATCTTTTGGCTGTCGATATTATAAACAAACATGCCATGATCAGAATGAACATAAAATAATTCACCATTTGGCATCAATACCGAGCCATGTACCCACCCTGTGATCAGGTGTTGCTGGCTTGGGTCGGCTGTTGTCGCTGGAAAAATTTCATAGCTATGCGGATCAAAACTAAAAATCCCGCGATTAGTACGCAGCCACAATTTATCTTTATAAGGAGAAATAGCGTAGATATTAAATTCAGTGGTAAATAAATCAGCTTGATAATCTTTTAAAAACACTTGTCCTTGATTAGTTTTTAAATCAACCGCAGTTAAACCATTATGAGTTGCTAGCCAGAGTTTATCTTCATACTCGGTTATGCCCCAAATAGAAGGGTGCGATAAACCATCACCGGAGAGCATGCTGGCATTAACATTTTCAAAATGATAATTATCATAAGGTAAATAAAATGCCCCATCACTTTTAGTAGCTGTCCACATAGCGCCGTTATTATCTTTGACAATATCGATAACACTTGGATCTGCTAGTGAGTATTTACTTTCTTTTACTCTATTATTTTTAGTCAGCTCACCGGTATTCAAATCGAGACTAAATAAACCTTTATCGGTGCCTAAATCAAGCACCCCATGGTCATTTATTATTTTCCAAATATTAAGATCATTCAATATGGTTTTATTTTTAAAAGGCACATCTGGGCGCTCAAACATACTCGGTAAATCACTAATATCAACTTGATATAAACCACGTACGGCCCCCACTAACAGTTGCTCATTTTCGCCTATTGCAAACGACTTTATATAATTTTGATATACATGGTCTGGCTCAGTGCTTAAATGCTCTAATTTTCGGTATTGCCCAGTTGCTATATGATAGACATATGCGCCAGTACTGGCGGCAATAAAGATATAACCTTTGTAATGTAATAAATCGCGGATCACGGTATTACGAGTGCGCTCTGGTAATTCAAAAATAGTCTCAATTTGGCCCGTCGCTAAATCAAGGCGAGCAAAATCCCAACCGCGACCAATCCATAATGACTTATTATCGGTGGCAACCATACTAAATACGGACTGACTTAAAACTTGCTCTTCAGTGGTAGGTTTTGATAAAAATTGTTGGTAACTATCGGTACTTGGATCATAGCGAAATAGCCCTGCAACTAACGAAGCAATCCAAATATAACCATCAGGGTCTTGATATATAAGGTCAATAATTGCTTCATCTAGTTCACCATTAGGCCCTGCAATATGTACAACCTGATAGCCATCGTAACGATTTAAGCCCCCTTCCGTCGCTAACCAAAGATAGCCGCTTTTATCTATCAACATGGTACTGACATAGCTTTGTGATAAACCTTCACTTGGCGATAAACGTTTTACCTGCGCCATAGCAACTTGGCTAGCAACAACTGAGGCGGCTAACAAAAAGAATATACTAGCCTTAAACCATTGACCCATTTAAATTTCCACGTAGTTGTTTTAACTAATTATTTTAACTAGCACTGCATAGCTACGATATTTCGTTGCTGATAGACAGTAAAGAGTGTATCCAAAGGTGACGGCAATGTTAACACAAAGTTAAACCCAATTGATTGATAAAAATAAGCTAAATGCGTATAAGCAAATGTATAAACGAGTGAGTTTTGGTTAGATAAGGTATGTATTAGTAGCTGTTTGGCAAGTCCTTGACCACGCCAAGCAGGTGCAACCAGCAAGGTAGACAAAAACAAATAATCACTGCGATTTTGAATTCTGCATGCCGCGACAATAACTAAGTCATGATAAACAACCCACACTTGATCTTGTCTGGTTGCCCGACCTCGGGCTTTATATTGGCTGTAAAACTTATTCACTAAGGGGGTTTTAATTGGCTCTAGGCATTCAAAACGCAATGCCGTCATTAACTTTGCATCGTCGCTAAATATTGTTCAAATTGCTGCTTCAAAAACATCTGCTCTGCCACTGGGCGACTATGAATTGTATTGTATATTTGCTCACGAGTACTCTTACCACGCTTTATTTGATAAGCCCAAAACGATGCCTCGTAATCCAATTGAATTTGATATTTTTGTTCACGAGGTAGTAAGCATAAGTTAAACGACATAAATTACCAGTTATTACTAATCATATTAATGCCCAGAGTATAACAAACATTTGCCTAAAAGAGTCACGGCTAAACTTGCGCTTTTTAGCTTTTAAACGTAGATTGGTGGCGTTTTTAGTCCTAATATGGAAACACTGTGATTAAGTGCTTTTTTTCTCTCATATTGCTCTGTTATTTACTAACGCCACTGAGCACTATAGCAAACACACAACATATGCTATTTAATCGCCCAGCCGATACCCCACAGGCTCGCTATGTTATTGAGCTGATGACCCTTGCATATAAAGAACTTGGCTATGATGTACATATTATTGACTTTAATCACCAAAGCGCTTTATCTGCAGCGAACAATGGCACGCTTGATGGCCAATTAGGGCGAGTGGCCAGTATCAGTCAACAATATCAAAACTTGCATCCGGTTAACTTTGCGCTATTTGAGTTTAACCTTGTGCTATTAAAAAACTGCCAGCAATGTACATTTGAGCAGCTAGACAATATCGCCATTCAAGTTGGTTATCCTGCAGCGCAGAGTTACCTTAACGAACACCCTTTTATTGGTGACATTATTAAGGTGAAAAGCGTCACTGCTCAACTTAATTTACTCACTCAAGGTAAAGTACAAGGTGTAATTTTACTCGACTTTTTATTATCGACTAAACACCCTCAGTTTAATATTAAGCAATTTCAAACTGAAGTACTGGCACCGATAAAAAGCTTTCACTTTTTGCATTCACGCCATAGCGCGTTAATACCTAAACTTGAAGAGCAACTGCATAAACTCAATGAAAATGGCACAATTCGTTTACTCAGGGCTAAACATCATCTTGATTAAAAACCAAAATCCCCCTGCTCAGGTACTGCTGGCTTAGCGCCAAGTGCTTGGCGTTTTTGCAAGTAACGCTTATAACGTTGTTGACACAAACTGATGACTTGCTTTTTTTCTACGTTTGAAAATGAATTCCAACCAAAGCGCTCCTCCCGACTTCGGTAGCAGCCTTTACAATAGCCTCGGTTATTTACCTCGCAAATGTCTTTGCAAGGACTTGGAATTTCAAAAATTTCAATTTGTTGCATAGCAAACATCAGTCAATATACACAACTTTAGTATAGCCCGTTTTTTAAACGAAAAAAAACCGTAACTTAATTACGGTTTTTTAAAAATATTTTACATTGGTTATTGGCCGCTTTCGCTACTTTTAAACTCAACTTTACGATGAAATGGCTTAGCGTACATTGCTAACACCAGTGGTTTTAGCTCATCTGGCACACGCGCCAGACGCATCTCAAATGCCTGAGCGTCGGCTTTATCAATCACCGCTTGTTTACAACCGCCCGCAATGTAGTTCCCGGGATGTAAAAAAAACGAATCAATAATTTGCTGATCAATGGTTTTTGCCAGCTGCTCTGGTGATTCACACCCTTCTTCAATTGGTTGCCCAAATGCTAAATGAACATGCCCTTTGGCGGTACTAAAACCTTCAACAATACTGGCAATATCTTCACCCGCTGACTTAACATATTTACCATGATGTTGCTTATGATAAAGCTCTTTGGCTTTGGCTGTTGCGCAAGGTTCATATTGATATGAAATTGATACTGGTACAATTTTTAGCTCGCGTACATATTCAGCAAACTCTTTCTTTTGCTTACGACCATTAAGCTGCAACATTTTAAGTAGCGCAGGATCTGTTTGATCAAAGCCATCTTTAGCACGACCTTCTTTTTGTGCAATCCAAATTGAATCACCGCCAGCAAGCGAATCATAAATATAAGCCGACAACTGCGATAGTGCTCTGAGCATTTCTTTTGGCGCTTTAACTGAGCGCTTAACAATAAAGCTTTTATTTAAACGCATCAGTTCGGTGATATAAGGAATTTGCAGTAAATTATCGCCAATGGCGATACGGACCGTCTTCATTTTATAGCTGAATAAGCCCCAATTAATTAACGCAGGATCAAGTACGATATCGCGATGATTTGAGATAAACAAATACGCTTGCTTTGGATCAAGTTGATCCAAACCAGAAAAAGTCACCTCAGTTGTGGTGCGTTTTACCAGCTGTGCTAAATACTTAGCAACGATTTGTTGAACTTGCTCAACACTGTTGATAGCGCCCCACTTTTTACGTAACTGATACTTTACCAATGCTCTAGACAGCAAAGGTACAGCTGATAAAAAACGCGGTAAGTTATATTTTGCAACTACATCAATAAACGCATTATCATCAATCAAACGTGCAACCGAAGCGGCTACTTCATCATCATTGTAAGGTCTTATATCTGCGTACTTGTCCACTGGCTCACTCATTACTGCATCTTTAAAGTTAAAAAAACGGTGCGCTCATGCGCACCGTTTATATTCTATGGGCGATTATAACTCAGACAACCTAAAATGCGAACTAAGTCATTAATTTGGTCCATTGTTTATATTTTATAACCGCTAAAAATCTATTTAATAACATTCAATTATGCAATGCTCTTACCAGTACTACGGTATTTACTAAGCGCTCCTTTAAGAACTAAACGCACCATTAACAGCGCTAAAATAGTACCACAGAGAAGGGTTAGCCAATGTGGTAGCACTTGATGTTCTTCACCTAATAATGGTGTAACAACAAAGCCAAATTCTGCCACTAAATAATCGGTTAAAAAGCCAAATATTAAAGCAACGCCTATTACACCAACTAAATAAGCAACCACTGCACGTTTACCAAGCTCATTGGCAACCACGCCAAGCGTCGCGACATTAGTGGCAGGACCTGCCAACATAAAGACTAAAACAGCGCCAGGTGCTACGCCACTTAATAACAAACCAGCTGCAATCGGCGTTGATGCGGTCGCGCAGATATACATGGGAATACTAATCACGATCACCACCAGCATAGCCAAAATACCACTGCCCCATTGGCTTAAAAATGACTCTGGCACATAAGTTTGCACTAAGGCTGCAAAGAACAAACCAATCATTAACCATTTCATAGTGTCTGATAGTAATTTATTACAGCTAAAACTCACAGCCTGTTTCATCTTTTGCCATTGGCTGGCTGGTACTGCGCTTGATGAATCGCAACAGCTAGTCTTCTCTTCGACCGCTGCTGGTTTCGTTGAGTAACAACTTGCCTTCTCTTCAGCCGCTGCTAATTTCGTTGAGCAGCAACTTACCTTCTCTTCGACCACTGCTGATTTTGTTGAGCAGCAACTTGCCTTCTCTTCAGCCGCTGCTGATTTTGTTGAACAACAACTTGTTGTAGCTGCTCGCTTTTGCTCATTATTAGCTTCACTAGTGTGAGCTGTAGTTTGCGTTTTTTCAGCATCACGCCCCACTAAGACACCTGCGACAATAGCACTACAAATCGCCGCTATTGGACGAATTATTGCCATAAAAGGACCGAGTAGCACATACGATACCGACACCGAATCAACCCCAGTTTCAGGAGTCGATACTAAAAACGCAGTGGTAGCACTTTTTGAAGCGCCTGCACGTCTTAAACCTATTGCAGCGGGTATTACACCGCACGAACACAGCGGCATTGGTGCGCCAATTAAAGCAGCTTTCACTGTGGTCCAAAAACCTTCTTTACCTAAATGTTTATTTAAAAAATTTGCCGGTAAATACACATTTAATAACCCGGCAATGAGTAAACCAAGCATTAACCAAGGGGCAGATAATAAAAATAACTGCCAAAAATTATTGAGTAAGTCCATCGATGTCCTCCAAAGTGGTTAATATTGAACAGTTATCTGCGGGCTCTTGTCCACCACAGCACTTATCAGCTAACACGGATAATGATTGATGAAAACGTGTTAATTCAGCAATGCGCTCTGCGACTAAGTCACGCTTTTGTATTGTTAAGTTTTTAACTTCATGGCAAGAATGCTGATGTTTTTTAAACTTAATTTGTAGTAGTTCTTTGATCTCTGCCAAGCTAAAGCCAACATTTTTAGCACGCAAAATAAACTTCATTTGCTTTAATGCAGCTTCACCATAATCGCGATAACCGGCCCCGGTTCGACTTGATGGCGTTAACAAATTATGTTTTTCATAGTATCTTAGGGTATCTGTAGAGACACCTAACTGATTAGCAAACTCACCTATTTTCATCTGTGTCTCCAATGAGTGTATTATCAACTGATGCCAAGTATAAACCTTAGAGTACACACCAAGGTCAAGCATTAAAATTATTTTATTTAATAAGGAAAGCGCATGAATATTACCCTTCTCGATACTGCCACATTAGCAGGCACATCACTTGAGCCTTTTCAAACACTTGGCAATTTCACTAGTTATTCACTAACCAGTCCAGCACAAGTATTAGCGCACAGTGCAGGCGCTGATGTATTGATCACCAATAAAGTGGTACTTAATCGCGAAACACTGGCAAAACTTCCTGAATTAAAGCTCATATGTGTAGCCGCAACTGGCACTAACAATGTTGATTTAGTCGCCGCTAAAGAGTTTGGCATTGCCGTTACCAATGTGGCCGGGTATTCAACACCTTCGGTTGTACAACATACCTTTGCACTGATCACAAATTTACTGGGTAATACTCACCGCTACATTGCTGATTGCCAACAAGGGTTATGGCAACAAAGTGAGATGTTCTGCCGCCTTGATTACCGTTTTAATGATATTGGAGGTAAAACTCTGGCAATTATCGGTTATGGTTCGCTTGGTAAAGCCGTTGCGGATGTTGCACGTGCTTTTGGCGCCAATGTAATTATCAGTGAGCGTAAAAACCAAGTAACTAGAGAGGGCCGAACAGAATTTTACCAGGCAATAACAACAGCTGATATTATTAGCATTCACTGCCCTTTAACCGATGAAAGTCGTGATCTGATTGGTACTGCTGAACTTGCTATGATGAAACCCAATGCCATTTTAATTAACACCGCTCGCGGTGGTATCGTTAATGAAGCTGATTTAGCCAACGCACTGAGCAATAATCAAATTGCAGGAGCGGGATTTGACGTATTAAGCAAAGAACCAGCTGCGCTGGATAATCCATTGGCTGCTTATCGTGGTGATAATTTAATTCTGACTCCACATATTGCATGGGCCAGTGAAGAGTCAATCATTCGCTTAGTAAAGCAAGTCAGCTTAAATATTAGCGCATTTAGCCAAGGTGAAAGCTTAAATAGACTGGTCTAATCAACTAACTTTTAGTTAGTTACGCTATACAAGGTGGTTAAATGTAATTTACCGCCTTACAAAAAAACCTAATATATTGATTTTAAATAATATAAAATATTGGCCAGTTCTTTGCTAACTAATAGACAAATTAAAATCAATATTTAGTATCAGGATAAAATAATGAAAAAAGTACTTTTAATTGCCGCGCTTACAGCCCCTCTTCTTACTGGTTGTGTAATTGCAGTATCCGATGGTGAAGCAGAAACGCATTGGGCTGGTAATAGTTCAAGCTGGGAAGAACATCATCAATTTAATCGTGAAAGCATCTCGGGGCTCACTTTAGATACCAGCTATCAAAATGTATTAAATAAATTAAAAACTCCCGACTTTACAGAATTATTAAAAAAAGACGGTGATGTATACCAAGTACTATTTTATGCCACCCATAGTATTCACTCTGACGGAAAAATGACAAAAGATGAATGTACTCCACTGGTCTTTAAAAACGAGAAACTGATTGGTGTGGGTGATAGTATTTATAATTCACTTAGCGCCATTTAGACACAAAACTAAAGCAGTAAAGAGTGGAGCATATTCACTCTTTATTTGCTGTAATAACTGACTTTACTAACTTGCGTCAATAACTCGAGCGATAATTTTATCGCGGCCACTATCTTTAGCTTGATATAAACCTAAATCGGCTTCTTCAAGTAATATATGCTCAGCATAAACTTGACCAAACTCAGTTGTAGCAACCCCAATACTTATCGTAATGTGAGCGGCATTGAGTGATGCTTTATGCGGGATAGCAAGCGCATTAACAGCATCTCTGAGTTTATTAGCAAATTCCAATGCCTCGTACTGGTTGGTGTCGGGTAATACTGCAGCAAATTCTTCACCGCCGTAGCGCGCAACAAAGTCAGTACCTCGCTCACACGCTGCAACTAATGCATGTGCCACACGTTTAAGGCAGTCATCCCCGGCACGGTGGCCATAACAATCGTTATAACGCTTAAAGTGGTCTATATCTATTAATAGCACCGATAACGGTGTACCAGCTCGACGGCTGCGACGCCATTCTCGCGATAAGCTTTCATCTAAATAACGCCGATTAGGTATTTCTGTCAGCCCATCAATTGAGGCGAGCATTTCTAACAAATCATTTTTTTGCTTGATCAATAATTGATTACGCACTCGTGCACGTACTATTGCGGGACTAAATGGCTTAGCAATATAGTCCATTGCGCCTAATTCAAACCCTTTTGCTTCATCATCATGGCTTGTATTAGCTGAAATAAAGATGACTGGAATAGCGTGCGTAGTTGAATTTTCTTTTAACTGAATTAACACCTCATAGCCATTAATGCCGGGCATTACTATATCGAGGATAATTAAGTCAACCGCCGTTGATTTAACAAATGTAAGGGCTTTTTCACCACTTTCAACTAAAAATATTTCGTGATCATTCGCTAATGTTTTTTCCAACACTAATCGATTTAATGGGTCGTCATCAACGATCAGTATTTTGGCTTTCTTCAACATTTACTGAGCCTTGTATTTGAATGTATCTATTTACTTGTACTAATTCGAACTCTAACTGACTCAGGGATATTTGCCCTACGTCTGGTGTCTTACGTAGTCTACTTTCTAATTGCTGAGCGGTAGCACTTAGGCGATTAAAGCCAAGGTTTCCTGACACACCTTTAATACTATGCACTAATCGTTCCAACGCTTTTGTTTGCATCGGCACTTTTAATTGCTGCAGATGGCTTACACACAACTTAGCAAGTTTACCCAACATTACCTGTAGTAAATCATTATGGCCCGAGAATTGTTCTAATGCAAAAGAATGATTATAAAAAACAGCGCCGGTAATTCTCAGCTCATTTATCGCCGCTAATAACGTCGCTGCAACTACTGGTTTTGTTAAATGTTTATTCATACCCACTGCAAGTGAGCGTTGCTCGTCAGCTGCTTCACAATGCGCAGTTAGCGCAAAAATAGGTAATTGCTGTTGATCATAACGTTGTCGCAATAAAGCGGTTGCTTGCAACCCATCGACTTCTGGCATTTGAATATCCATTAAGATCAGATCAGGCATGACTTGTGCAACCAAATCTATCCCTGCCATCGCCGAATTTGCCGTCATTACATTAATATGTGCTTTGCTTAAGATATTACTAACAATATCTAAATTAAGCTGATTATCATCAATAACTAACACTAGTAAGCCCGCAACGTTGAGTTTACTCTCTGCCGCTGTCAGATTTACATCAGGGCGTTTAGATACCGGCTCAACTTGCTGTATTCGTTGCACTAATGCAGAGTTTTTCACACTGCACATTTGCATACCTTTAAGAGTTGGCAGCGGAGTATTTGGATCATTTTTAACAACATAAAGCTGCGTGTTATTACTCATCAATGCTGTTTTTATATTGTCTCGCGTTATAACTCTCGGTAGATCAACGTCATTAATGATGATCCGCTGATAATCTGCTAATACAGCGTGGTCTGTTAATTCAGCTAACTCAGAAAATTCTAGCGGTTTTAATGGCGCTAATGCGGCAGGTAAATTAATTCCCCGCTCAGAATGAATCAGTAAAGTATTGTGCCAGTCGATAGGGTCGATTTGAGCGGCAACATTAAAGGTTATAGTAAAGAAAAACTGACTACCTTGGCCTTTATTACTGACAACTTTAATTTCAGCTCCCATTAATGCCAATTCGTGTTTGACTATAGCGAGCCCTAGACCAACACCTTGATGGGTGCGAGTGAGTGATTCGTCGCCTTGCGTAAATGCGTCAAATAATCGACTCTGATCAGCTTTATCAATACCGATCCCGGTGTCAATCACTTTAAAACACAGGGTTTGTTTTGTTGGCGTCAATTCAACGGCTGTTATTTTCAAAGTGATACTGCCATGTTCAGTAAATTTCACGGCATTGGTGAGTAAATTACCGAGCACTTGCTGTAAGCGAATGTAATCGCCGACTAACTGCGGAGCAATTAGCGGATCAATATCGATATTAAAAGCCAAATCTTTTTGCTGGCAGAGCCCTATTAATACACTCTCGCAGCTGTCAACAAGTGCAACTACAGCAAAATCAACTAAGTCTAATTGCACTTGGTTATTTTCGATTCGCGCAAAATCAAGCATTCGATTAAGCATGGTTAATAAACTTTGCGCAGCATTTTTTGCTTGAACTGCATGCTGTTGCTGCTGCGCTGTTAAGCCTTGCTGAGTTACCATATCAATAAGGCCTGTCACAGCATGCAGTGGCGTGCGTATTTCATGGCTTAAGTTAGCAATAAACCGACTTTTGGCCTCGGTTGCCCGCTCGGCATCTTGTTTGGCCTGAGTCAATGCACTGACATCTTGAATATGAATAACATAATAGTAAGGTGCTTGTTGCTCATCCCATACTAAAGAGACGCTCAGCTGCCACCAGCAATTTAGCTCTTCTTGTCCTAAAGTAAGGTGGTAAACTTTCTTTTTCTCACTCAGCAATAAAGCTAAAAGCGTTGCTATTTCTTGCCACTGTTGCTGTGGAAATAAATCCACTAATAATAAATCCTGCTCAGTTTTATCAATCTTAAAAATCTTTCGCGCAGTTCGATTAAGTTGTAATACCGTCTGTTCAAGTGAAAGTAAAATCACTCCATTAGCAGCATACTCTATGGCGCTGCGAAACTTAGACTCTGACGCTTTTAATGCCAAAAGAGCTTGTTGTTGAGCAGTTATATCCCGGCCAATCCCCATTGAACCTAGTAACTGATTTTGATCGTTATAAAATGGCGCGATGGTTAATTGAAATGTTTGCTGCTGGGTTTCAAGACGTTGCTCAGCTTTAGTTTTGGTTGTTAAAACTTGTTGCTCTAATTCGCTGATCTGACCATTATCATCACTAATATCACATAACTGTAAGCCAACTAACTGCTCTTGCTCAAGACCTATGTATTGTTCATAAGCACGATTGCATCCTAAGAATGAGCCATCAATGTTTTTAAAATAAATAAGATCTGGCACACTATTGAGCATAGTATTCAATAATGCTAAATGGCGTTCTTTAGCCTCATAACTGCGCGCGAGTTCACGGGTCTTTATTTTTACTTGGTCATCAAGTTCACTATTTGCCTGCTGCAATGAGTTTACCAACTGCTGATTTTTGTTAAGCACCCACTTGATTCGGCTAAACCACGGCTGCCAGTTTGCTGGTATATGGTAATTTGAATAATCTTTATAGTGCACCTCATTTTGTTCAAGATACGCCATTAAATATGTCATGGGTTTCACAAAAATACGCTGGCTTAACCATAACAAGGTACTGAACATAATCACTAAAAACATACTCAAAAAAGTAAGTTCAATTAATACATCAGTTACAATCGGTGAGGCTAATTCATCATGCGATGCAAAATAACCCGCATAAATTGGTAGCTGCTTTTGCGCTTGTAAAAGAGTGAGATTACCCTGATTATCTAATTCTGCTAATGGCGCTTTAGCTGAAGGCCAATACTCCGCTAATGGTGTGTCTTCTTCAATATCATAAAGTGAGCTGATAATGACGTGCTGTGCACTATTTAAAAATATATATTCGCCACTGCGCGGCGATATTTTTTTTAGCCATTGCGATACTGCCGATAAGTCATAAATCAAAATAATATAATCTTCACTGCCCTGCTCACGCGCACGCCCTATTGATAAGTAGTTTTTACCAGCAATTTTGATAACGGCACTAGAACTTAGTGAATCACCTGAAAATACAGGACGAAGTTGACCATCAAGTAATTGGGTTAACATTAAGCTATCGCAGTCATGGCGACGCTTGATATAAGCAAAACCCTGTTCGTTAACGTAAGCGACCGCAGCCAAAGATTGAACTAACGATAATGTCGTATTAAAGGCAGGTCCCATCGCAATGACTTGTTGCCATTGTGCAATTGCATTAGGGGAGGAAGAAAATTTACCCTGGCCGACAATTTCACCACCTCCATTGGGAATTTCCCGGTAGTAGTAACTGTCTTGCTGATTAATATCTTCAAGCCATTGTTGATCAAATCGATAAGAAATGGGTTGTTCATATTGGGCAAATAAAGTACTAACCAAGTCGTCTGTCGCATTCATTAAAAACGCAACTTGCGCCGCTACATTAGCAAAATCAGCTTCGCGTTTAGCTACGGCGCGATCTAATTTAATATTATATAAGTGTAAACATAATAGAAAAGCCACCAGCAGCGGCACAATAAGTGCCACAGCCAGTGAACGATAGTAATGTTTTAAAGGTAGAAAATTCAATCTACAATCCGATGCTTGGCGCTAAATTTGTCAACAAGGTTAGCGAGCCAAGTGGGACTGCGCAAGTTATAAATTTTCTTCCGCAAACGATGCTAAACGGCTTCTCACCACACCATTTAAGTTAACCGTGGCGCTGCCTTCAAAATCTTTGAAGCGCTCCACAATATAAGTTAAACCAGAAGTAACTGGAGTTAAGTAGTTACTATCTATTTGCGCAAGGTTACCAGAGCAAATTAACTTAGTACCTTCACCACAACGGGTAATAATAGTTTTCAGCTGTGAGGCAGTAAGGTTTTGGCTTTCATCTAAAATGACCACGGCATTTTGAATGCTGCGACCACGCATAAAGTTAACTGATTTAAACTGTATGTTTGCCTTTTCCATAATATAGTTACGGCTTGAAATAGGGTTTTCGTCACCTTTGTGTAATACCTCTAAGGTATCGGTGATCGCAGCTAACCATGGTGCCATTTTTTCCTCTTCGGTACCTGGTAAAAAACCGATCGACTCAGCAATTTCAGGAGTATTTCGGGTGACAATTACCTTATCGTAAATACCTTTTTCAACCACCATTTCCAAAGCACAGGCAAGCGCTAGTAATGTTTTTCCGCATCCTGCAGGACCTGTTAAAATAACTAATTCAATACCGGTATCGAGTAACGCATCCATTGCCATGCCTTGATAAATATTTTTTGGCTTTACTCCCCATGCCGATTGATGCATTAATCGCTCAACACCGATATCTTTGAGCATAATATGCTGCTCATCATAAGATTTGACTCGTGCGGCAAACTGACCGCTGTCATCAAGTAAATATTCATTGCAAAATACATCGGGGATCAAACTTTTTGCCACTTTATGAAACGCATCACGACCATGTTGATCGGTTTCACATTCGCCCACATGCTGCCAAAAATCGCCAGCAATTTTTTTATAACCACTGGAGAGCAAAGCAATATCATCAATCAGCTGATCAGTACGATAATCTTCAACAAATTTAAGCCCTGCGCCTTTGGCCTTTAAACGCATATTAATATCTTTGGTAACTAACACCACTTTGCTATTAGGATGTTGTTTTTGTAGGTGCACGGCACAATTGATAATACGGTGGTCATTTTCGTTGCCAGGTAAACCTGAGATAGAATCGACAAATAAATGATCATTAACAATAATAAGTGTGCCAGCCGAAGACGCTTTGGCCTTTTTATTACTAGGTAGAGCGACGCCTTTGAGCATTTGTTCTGGTGTGGCATCTTTGAGCACTTCATCCAAACCACGAATGGCCACACGGGCATCACAGCTGACATCATGCTTACGATCTTTTATATGATCCAGTTCCTCTAAAACTGTCATGGGAATTACAACATCATGTTCTTGGAATGATAAATACGCGAGGGGTTCGTGAAGCAATACATTGGTATCTAGCACATACATTTTACTATCAAGGTTCGAAGCTTTTTCCATAGCACTTTCCTTACGTTTTATGATTTTTATGCTATACCCAACTAATCAAGTAAAACGGGTTGAATGTTCACCCTGAAAAACTTAATTGCTTGGTATATTCTAAGTTTAGCTTAGATGTCATAAAAGTCTGTTTTATGACAAACCTTTTTTTGTTTTGAATTAATCCTTATTGCAGCAACTTTAATAGGAATAATTCACAGTTATTAAATTAATTAAAAGTCAGCTGGTTCGCACCTTGCAGTGGTGTTAGCTAACAGGTAACATAGCCGCCTTTTTCTTCATAGACGAGACATACATGAATTTTTCCTTAGGTCAGCGTTGGATCAGTGATACAGAGTCAGATTTAGGATTAGGCACAGTGGTTGCCCTTGAGGGCCGTCAGGTCAGCATTTTATTTCCCGCCAGTGGCGAAAACCGTGTTTACTCAATGTTAGAAGCACCGGTTACCCGCGTGGCATTTAATCCTGGTGATGTGATCAAAAGCGTTGAAGAATGGGAACTTGAAGTCGAGTCAATTGAACCTATCGGTGATTTACTTTGTTATCACGGCACTCGTATTGATAACGGTGAAAAAGCACAATTAAAAGAAACGTTTTTAGATCACTTCATCAAATTTAATAAACCACAAGATCGCTTATTTGCCGGCCAAGTTGACCGCTTTGATCGCTATACATTGCGCTATCAAACATGGCAACACCAGTTTGAACGCCAACAATCACCTATTAAGGGTTTGATTGGCCAGCGCGCAAGCTTAATTCCGCATCAGCTTTATATTGCACAAGAGGTCGGTAAACGATTTGCTCCTCGAGTGTTATTGTCTGATGAAGTAGGCCTTGGTAAAACCATTGAAGCGGGGATGATTTTACATCAACAAATTATCAGTGGTCGCGCAAGCCGAGTGCTCATCGTAGTGCCGGAGAACTTACAGCATCAGTGGTTAGTTGAAATGCTGCGCCGCTTTAATTTACACTTTTCAATTTTTGATGAAGAGCGTTGCGATGAAGCCTTTGCCGACTCACCAAATGTATTCGACACTGAACAGTTAGTACTAACTAGCCTTGAGTTTTTAACCAAGAAAAAACGCTGGTTTGAACAAGCAACAATGGCTGATTGGGATTTACTGATTGTTGATGAAGCGCATCATTTAAGTATTACCAACGGTAAACCAAGCACTGAATATCAACGTATGGCTGAGCTTAGCCAAGATATTCCAGGGCTAATACTATTAACGGCAACACCGGATCAACTTGGTCACCGCAGCCACTTTGCGCGCCTACAGTTACTCGATCCTGATCGCTTTTATGACTACGATGCCTTTGTTGCTGAAGAAAGTAACTATAAGCATGTGGCAGAGGCTGCAAATCAGTTACTGCAACAGCAAGCGCTAGACGACAGCGCCAAAGCCACGCTAATTGAGCTATTAAAAGAAACCGATATCACAACGGTGCTTGAACAAGCACAAAATGGCGACGCAGCTGCCCGTAAAGAAATTTTGGCGATGTTATTAGATCGCCATGGCACAGGCCGTATTTTATTTAGAAATAGCCGTAGCGGCATTGACGGCTACCCTAGTCGCAAACTACACGCCTACCCGATGGCGATGCCGAAACAATATAAAACGGCAATTTCAGTATTGGGCAATATGAGCGGCATTAAAAATGCAGAGCTTAGCGCGCAACGCGCCCTATTCCCTGAAAAAATATTCCAAGAGTTTGAAGGCGAAAGCGCTAGCTGGGGACAATTTGATCCTCGAGTAGAATGGTTGATCGACACCCTAAAAACCCTTAAACGGGAAAAAGTCCTGCTTATTTGTGCTAAAGCCGAAACCGCTATCAGCCTTGAGCAAATCCTGCGTGAACGCGAAGCGATTAAAGCCTCTGTGTTCCACGAAGGGATGACAATTATTGAGCGTGACCGCGCCGCCGCGTTTTTTGCTGACGAGTACGACAACGCACAAATATTGCTGTGCTCTGAGATTGGCTCTGAGGGTCGTAACTTCCAGTTTGCTCATCACTTAGTGTTATTTGATTTACCACTGAACCCTGACTTACTTGAGCAGCGTATTGGTCGCCTCGACCGTATTGGTCAAACTCAAGATATCAACATTCATGTGCCGTACTTTGAAAGCAGCGCACAAGAAGTATTACTGCGTTGGTATAACGAAGGCTTAGATGCCTTTGAAACCACCTCAAGCACCGGACAACTTTTGTATAAAGAGTTTAAAGATGAGCTACTTGAGTTTATTGCCGCCCATAACTGTGATGAAGACGAGCTAGAGCCATTACTAGAGCAAGTAGCCGGTCAAAACGCAGTGCTGCGTAAACAAATGGAAAGCGGCCGTGACCGTTTGCTTGAGTTACACTCATCGGGCCAAGGTGCAGCAGACTCGCTGGTTGTTGATATTGAAAAACTAGACAACCAATTTGAACTACCAAGTTATATGATCAACGTGTTTGATACCTTTGGCGTTAGCCAAGAAGACAAAGGTGAAAATACTATTATCTTAAAGCCAACTGAGCATATGCTAAATCCGTCATTCCCAAGTTTAAAAGACGACGGCATGACAGTCACATTTGACCGTGACACTGCACTTGCACAAGAAGATGTGCATTTCATCAGCTGGGATCACCCTATGGTGCAAGGCACCTTAGACATGATCTGTGATGATGACTTTGGTACTGCGTCAGTCGCATTACTTAAAAACAAAAAATTACCACCAGGTACCTTTTTTGTTGAGCTAATTTACGTAGCAGCAGCCATGGCACCAAAAGCGCTGCAAGTTGGCCGCTTTTTACCGCCGACGCCGATTCGTATTTTGCTAGATAAAGCCAGCAACAACTTAGCTGATAACGTCGGCTTTGATGGCTTTAATCAGCAGCTTTCTGCGGTAGGCCGTCAAACAGCCAGTAAACTAGCTGGCGCATTACAAAGTGCGATTCACCCAATGCTTAAAACCGCCCAAGAAATGGCGCAAACTAAGTTAGAAGTCATTCGCACTGCGGCGCTTGAGCAAATGCAACAATCGCTCAGTGAAGAGCAGGCGCGTTTAGCGGCGCTGAAACAGATCAACCCTAATATCCGTGAAGAAGAACTTACCTTCTACGATAAGCAACGCACAGAGCTGACAAGTTATATCGGCAAAGCACAGTTGCAGTTAGATGCCATTCGCTTAATTGTGGTATCACATTGATTTGGGAGCTGAGCTTTAAGTTATAAGCGGTAAGTTTTAAGTTTAAAAAAGCGCGGTGTATTAAGTTACAGCGCGCTTTTTTATTACATGTTACGCTGAAAACCCACGCCAACAAGATATTGCCTATTCGTTGCAGCGATTTTACATCGCGACAAAGGTTGTTTCGAGGCTGAATTTTATCCCGTATTTACACTTTACATTTGCGCGGGGTAAACCCGCGCCTACAAGATATTACAAATTTGTAGCAGCGATTTTATATCGCGACAGGAGTTGTTTCGCGGCTGAATTTTATCCCGTATTTACATTTTGCATTTACGCGGGGTAAACCACCCACGCCTACGTATTGGTAGCTGCGAGTTTACCTCGCGATAAAGCCCATTATTTACCACTGAGGGCACAGAGGCGCTTCGCGCTACACAGAGAAACCAAAGTAAAAAATCACTTATTTCTTCTCTGTGTTCTCGGTGGTGAATTAATCACTGAACGAACTTTAATCTAATTGCGCGGGGTAAACCCGCGCCTACGAGATATTGCCCATTCGTAGCAGCGATTTCATATCGCGACATGGGTTGTTCCGCAGCTGAGCTTTATAACGTTCTTACATTTTTCATTTGCGCGGGGTAAACCCGCGCCTACGAGATATTGCACATTCGTAGCAGCGATTTTACATCGCGACATGGGTTGTTCCACGGCTGAATTTTATCCCGTATTTACATTTTGCATTTGCGCGGGGTAAACCCGCGCCTACGAGATATTGCCCATTCGTAGCAGCGAGTTTACCTCGCGATAAAGCCCATTATTTACCACTGAGGGCACAAAGGCGCTTCGCGCTACACAGAGAAACCAAAGTAAAAAATCACTTATTTCTTCTCTGTGTTCTCGGTGGTGAATTAATCACTGAACGAACTTTAATCTAATTGCGCAGGGTAAACCCGCGCCTACATCACCAAAATGCTAGACTCATACATAAACACAATCCCAGTATGGATAATCAGCAACATTTTTAACCAAACCAGCTCTTAGTGGATTCGCGATTATATAACGCGCATTTTTAACTAAATCATCTTCATCTCGAATTAAATGATCGTAATACCCTTTTTGCCATAATTTATAAATACCGAATTCACGGCAAGCGGCTGCAGTTCGTCCTTTAAAGCAACGGATTATTTGTGGTAAGGGGCTGTTAATGAGCAACTGAAATTGCCAATGGATATGATTTGGCATAATAATAAACGCATTAGATTTGAGGTATTCTTGTACTTCTAATAATTGCATTTGTTTTATAATGTGACGATTAAAATCCAAGTTTACAAAGTAGTTGCTGCGATTATGTGTAACGAGGGTAATAGCATAAAAGTGATGTGGTAAAGAAACCCGCCCTTTTCTTAGATTTTGTGATTTATACATCTACCAATCCTTGTAGGTAAAGTATAAAAATAGCTCATAGCTTGAATGTTGTTAAATTTTTTGTCGCACATTTGCGCGGGGTAAACCCGCGCCTACGAGATATCACAAAGTCGTAGCAGCGATTTTACATCGCGACAGAAGCAACATAGTTTTATCCAGCATCTAAATTATATATTTGCGCGGGATAAACTAAAACCTACGTCGGCCTGCCTTTATTGCGCTTTCCTAACAAATACGCGTCGCGAAACTTCATAAAATGCTGTTCAAGCTTAGTTGCTGCATCAGACTCCCCTGCCAGTGCTAACACCATAATGGCCACTTCAGCAGTGCCAAGTTGGTGAGCATGCGGGGCAACCCGTAAGCGATAGTCAGACAGTTTTTCAGCGGTGATCGACAGCACGGGTAAATTATCGAGATAAGGGCTTTTGCGGATCATTTTTTTCGCTTCACGCCATGTGCCATCTAAAAAGATAAACAAGGGACGTTTATTAGGCTGGTGTTGTACATCAGTAATAACGCGTGCAGTATCTTCAACATCTGTAGCAGGAAAGATCACCATAGGTTGATATTGCGGGTCATTTAATAAGGCTAATAGTTTATCGTCAGGATCAGTCCTGTCCCAACGAAAAGCATGATTATCAGGAATAATTTCAGCAATTAATCGCCCTGTATTAGAGGGTTTAAAACTCTCGTTGTGATACATAAGTAAGCATACCGCCGCCTGACTATCAGCCTGCTCCACACCGTCACAAATACAGTAATGTTTCGCGATTAAGCATCGCTCACAGCGATCCATTTTACCGCCACGAGCATTAAACTCACGGCGAGATTCACTAATTTGCTGGGCACGCAAAGTAAGTACTGAATTAGAAGAGCGTTTATTCACGTGGTTTATTACCTAAAATAGTACCTAAATTTGTTCGGCGGATATTATAACACATTTGCGCAGGGTAAACCCACGCCTACGTATTGGTAGCAGCGAGTTTACCTCGCGATAAAGCCCATTATTTACCACTGAGGGCACAAAGGCGCTTCGCGCTACACAGAGAAACCAAATTAAAAAATCACTTATTTCTTCTCTGTGTTCTCGGTGGTGAATTAATCACTAAACGAACTTTAATCTAATTGCGCGGGGTAAACCCGCGCCTACAAGGTATTACGTATTACACACCCGCGCCTATAAAACAAAAAACCCAAGCCGTGGCTTGGGTTTTTAAACAATTAACTAAAAGAACTTACTTCTTCTTTTTAACTGCTTTTTTGTTTGGTAAATCAGTGATTGAACCTTCAAATATTTCAGCTGCAAGACCGATTGATTCGTTCAATGTTGGATGAGCATGAATAGTTAATGCTAAATCTTCACCGTCAGCGCCCATTTCGATACCTAGACCGATTTCGCCCAGCATTTCACCTGCGTTAATACCAATCATAGCACCACCGATAATACGGCCACTTTCTTTATCAAAGATCAGTTTAGTAGAACCTTCAGTACGAGAAGATGCAATTGCACGACCTGATGCAGCCCATGGGAATACAGCTGTTTCAATGCTTAAGCCTTGCTCTTTTGCTTCTTTCTCAGTTACGCCAACCCAAGCGATTTCTGGATCAGTATAGGCAATTGAAGGAATACATTTCGGATCAAAGTAATGTTTTTGACCTGAGATAACTTCAGCAGCAACGTGACCTTCATGAACCGCTTTGTGCGCAAGCATAGGTTGGCCAACTAAGTCACCAATCGCGAAGATGTGGTCAACGTTAGTTTTAAGTTGCTTATCAACATTAATGAAGCCACGCTCATCAACATTAACACCCGCTTTGTCAGCATCTAATAAGTTACCGTTTGGTGTACGACCAACAGCAACTAATACTTTGTCATAACGTACTGGTTCAGCTGGTGCGTTTTTACCTTCAAATGTAACGTATAAGCCGTCATCTTTCGCTTCTACGCCAACAACTTTAGTTGATAGCATAACGTTAAATTTATCACTTACGTATTTTTGGTAAATCTTGATGATGTCTTTATCAGCAGCTGGTACTAGTTGGTCAGCAAATTCAACTACGTCGATTGCAGAACCTAGTGCGCGATACACAGTACCCATTTCAAGACCAATAATACCACCACCTAATACTAATAGCTTTTCAGGGATGTCTTTAAGCTCTAGTGCACCGGTTGAATCAATTACGCGGTCATCTTCAGGAATGAAAGGTAAGTTTACAGGTTTAGAACCAGCAGCAATGATAGCGTTATCAAAAGTAATTGTTGTTTTACCGTCAGCGCCTTCAACATCAAGCGTGTTGCTACCTGTGAATTTACCGTAACCGTAAACCACTTTAACTTTACGCATTTTAGCCATGCCGTCTAGGCCACCAGTAAGTTGGCTAACAACTGACTCTTTCCACGAACGAATTTTATCTAAATCAATTTGTGGTGCGCCAAAAGTAACACCATGAGATGACATTTCTGCTGCATCATCAATTACTTTAGCTACGTGTAAAAGTGCTTTCGAAGGAATACAACCAACATTAAGACATACACCGCCTAATGTGTCGCGAGATTCTACTACTGTTACTTCTAAGCCCAAGTCAGCAGCACGGAAAGCCGCAGAATAACCACCAGGACCACCGCCTAGTACAACAACTTGAGTTTTTAATTCGTTGCTCATGCTTTTACCTTAATTGTTTGAACGGGACACTGCCCTAAAGTTTAACTGCCATGTTTCTGCAAGGCAGAAAGGGAGAGCAGATCAAAAATTTATGCAAAATATACAAATATTGTATCATTGCAAATGGTAAAAATCCCAGCAAAAAACAACTGGCTGGGATTTGATTCTATTTATTTCGCTACATGCAGCAATTGCTTACATTACTAATTGGCGAATATCGCTCATGTAACTTGCTAAAGTTACAGTAAAGCGTGCCGCTAGTGCACCGTCAATCACCCTATGGTCGTAAGACATAGAAAGTGGAACCATTAGTTTTGGTTCAAACTCTTTGCCATTCCACTTAGGTTTAATTTCTGATTTAGAGACACCTAAAATAGCAACTTCTGGGGCATTTACGATTGGCGTAAAGGCTGTACCGCCAATACCACCAAGGCTTGAAATTGTAAAACAGCCACCTTGCATATCAGACGAGGTAAGTTTACCGTCACGCGCTTTAACAGATACTTCCATTAATTCACGCGATAATTCAATGATGCCTTTCTTATCAACATCTTTAAATACTGGCACAACCAAACCGTTTGGCGTATCAACTGCAACACCGATATTGATGTACTTCTTAAGAATTAAGCTTTCACCGTCGTTAGATAGTGATGAGTTAAATGTAGGGAACTCAGCAAGTGCTTTCGCTGCTGCTTTCATTACAAATACCAGCGGGGTGATTTTAACACCTAGCTTTTTCTTCTCGCTAAGGGCATTTTGCTCTTTACGGAACTCTTCAAGAGTTGTGATATCAGCTTCATCAAACTGCGTAACATGTGGAATTTGCACCCAGTTACGGTGTAAGTTTTTACCCGATAGCTTTTGAATACGAGATAGTTTTTTCTCTTCGATTTCACCAAATTTAGCAAAATCAACTTTTGGCCATGGAATTAAACCAAGCTCACTACCG
Source organism: Pseudoalteromonas sp. SR45-6 (assembly GCF_014163545.1). Lineage (NCBI taxonomy): Bacteria > Pseudomonadati > Pseudomonadota > Gammaproteobacteria > Alteromonadales > Pseudoalteromonadaceae > Pseudoalteromonas > Pseudoalteromonas sp. SR45-6. Next base: position 7,576 of record NZ_JACJDM010000019.1, on the reverse strand, counting down.
CCAGCATTGCCAGAAGCTGTCGCTAATTGGCCTGACTCAACTTGCTTAACTAAGTTCTTCACATAGTCTTGCACGTCTTCTTTCACAACGCGATTTTTACGACCTGAGCCTTTTACGTTCGCAAGGTTAATACCAAACTCACGGGCTAAGCGGCGAACAACTGGCGATGCATGAGCATACGCACTATTGTTTTCAAAGCTTTCATTGCTCGCTTTTGCAGGCGCTGCTTGTGGAGCTGGAGCTGATTCTGCTTTCGCTGCTGGTGCAGATTCAGAAGCCGTTTTTTCAGCGGTAGCTGCAGGTGCACTGCCTTGCACTTCAAATACAAAGATAAGTGAACCGGTCGATACTTTATCGCCCGCAGCAACTTTAATCTCTTTAACAGTACCGGCAAATGGTGCTGGTACTTCCATTGCCGCTTTGTCGCCTTCAACGTTTAAGATTGACTGATCTTCAGTAACCTTATCGCCTACTGCAACCATCACTTCAGTGACTTCAACCTCATCACCGCCGATATCAGGCACGTTTACTTCTTTACTGCTTGGCGCTGAACTTTGTGCCGGCGCAGACTCTTGAGCTGGCGCTGTTTCTGCTTTCGCAGCTGCAGGCTCACTACCAGCCACTTCAAAAACAAACACTAAAGAGCCTGTTTTTACTTTATCGCCAGCGGCAACTTTAATTTCTTTAACAGTACCTGCAAACGGCGCTGGTACTTCCATTGCCGCTTTGTCGCCTTCAACGTTTAAGATAGATTGTTCTTCTTCAACAGTGTCGCCAACAGCAACCATGATTTCCGTTACTTCAACTTCATCATCGCCGATATCTGGTACGGTGACTTCTTTAGTTGTTGAACCTGAAGACGCAGCAGGTGCTGCATCTTCAGATTTTGCTGGTTCTGCAGGCGCTTCGCTAGATGCTTGCTCTTCACCTTCAAACAAGAATACTAAAGAACCCGTAGTAACCGTGTCGCCCACGTTTACTTTGATTTCTTTTACAGTACCGGCTTGTGCCGCAGGTACTTCCATTGAGGCTTTATCACCCTCAACAGTTAGTAATGATTGGTCAACGTCAACTTTGTCACCAACGCTCACTAGAATTTCGGTTACTTCGACTTCATCGCCACCGATATCTGGTACTTTAATTTCAATACTCATTGCAAACCTCTTATGCGTACAGTGGATTAAGTTTGTTAGTGTCGATGTTGAACTTTTTAAGTGCTTCAACCACAACTGACTTCTCAACTTCACCACGTTTAGCAAGTTCAGATAACGTCGCAACTACTACGTAGCTGGCGTTAACTTCAAAGTGACGACGAAGGTTTTCACGGCTATCAGAACGACCGTAACCATCGGTACCTAATACTTTGTAGTTGCTGCTTGGAATGAATGAACGCGCTTGTTCTGCGTAGTTTTTCATGTAATCCGTTGCGGCAACAGTCACTGAGTCATTTAATACACTGGTGATGTAGGCAGTCTTCTGTTCGCTTTCAGGGTTAAGCATATTGAAACGCTCAACATCTTGCCCTTCACGAGTTAATTCGTTAAACGACGTTACTGAATACACATCAGATGCAATACCGTAATCATCACTTAAAATCGCGGCTGCTTTACGCACTTCAGTCATGATAGTACCTGAGCTTAATAGCTGTACGTTGGCTTTTTTGCCTGCGTAGCTTTCTAGCTTGTAGATACCTTTACGAATACCTTCTTCAGCACCTTCTGGCATAGCAGGTTGTGCATAGTTTTCGTTCATAAGCGTTAGGTAGTAGTAAATGTTTTCTTGATCTTCACCGTACATACGACGAATACCATCTTGAACAATAACCGCTACTTCGTAAGCGTATGTTGGATCGTAAGAGATACAGTTAGGTACTGTGTTAGCAAGAATATGGCTGTGACCATCTTCGTGCTGTAGGCCTTCACCGTTTAATGTTGTACGACCGGCAGTAGCACCTAATAAGAAACCACGTGCTTGTTGGTCACCCGCCATCCATGCCATGTCGCCAACACGTTGGAAACCGAACATTGAATAGTAGATATAGAATGGGATCATTGGTAAATCGTTAGTGCTGTATGATGTTGCCGCAGCAACCCACGATGACATTGCACCTAACTCGTTGATACCTTCTTGCAATACTTGACCCGATGTTGCTTCTTTGTAGTAAGAAACGATATCACGGTCTTGCGGCGTATAGTTTTGGCCATGCGGGTTATAAATACCGATTTGACGGAATAAACCTTCCATACCAAAGGTACGCGCTTCATCGGCAATAATTGGTACGATGTTTTTACCAATACCTTTATCTTTCAATAAGATATTAAGTGCACGAACAAAGCCCATAGTGGTAGAGATATCACGCTTTTGCTCTTCAAGTAGTGGCTTGAATGCTTCTACTTCTGGCAGTACTAACTTTTCAGTAAAGTTAGGAATACGTTTTGGCGTATAACCCTTAAGTGCATCACGGCGAGCATGTAAGTACTTGTGCTCAGCCGAACCTTCTTCAAGTGTTAAATAAGGAAGTTCTGCAAGTTGCTCTTCAGATACTAAATCATCAAGACCTAAACGTGAACGTAAATGGGCAACGTGTGACATGTCCATTTTTTTCACTTGGTGAGCAATATTCTTACCTTCAGCCGCTTCACCCATGCCGTAACCTTTTACAGTTTTAGCTAGGATAACTGTTGGGCGACCTTTGGTCTCTTCTGCTTTTTTGAATGCAGCGAATAATTTTGATGGCTCATGACCACCACGCTTAAGCGCGAAGATTTCGTCATCTGTCATATCAGCAACAAGTGCTGCTGTTTCAGGGTAACGACCAAAGAAATGTTCACGTACGTACGCGCCATTTTTAGCTTTATAAGTTTGGTAATCGCCATCGACTGTTTCGTTCATCAATTGCAATAACTTACCTGTGGTGTCTTTAGCTAGTAGGATATCCCAGCCGCTGCCCCACACTAGCTTGATCACATTCCAGCCAGCGCCTTTGAATAGACCTTCAAGCTCTTGAATGATTTTACCATTACCCATTACTGGGCCATCTAGGCGCTGTAAGTTACAGTTAATTAAGTAACAAAGGTTGTCTAGTTTTTCACGAGCAGCAAAAGAAATAGCGCCACGCGATTCTGGCTCATCCATTTCGCCATCGCCTAAAAACGCGTATACACGTTGGTTTTTAGTGTCTTTTAAGCCACGACCATCTAGGTACTTTAAGAAGCGCGCTTGGTAAATAGACGCGATAGGACCAAGACCCATAGATACCGTAGGGAACTGCCAGAATTCAGGCATTAATTTAGGGTGTGGGTAAGATGGTAAACCTTCGCCATCAACTTCTTGACGGAAGTTATCAAGCTGCGCAGCAGATAAACGACCTTCAACAAATGCACGTGCATAAATACCCGGAGAAATATGACCTTGATAATAAACTAAGTCACCGCCGTCTACATCATTTGGGGCTTTGAAGAAATGGTTAAAACATACTTCATAAAACGCCGCTGATGACTGGTAAGACGCCATATGGCCGCCTAGGTCGAGGTCTTTTTTCGAAGCACGCAATACAATCATGATTGCGTTCCAACGAATAATAGAACGAATACGGCGCTCAAGGTTTACGTCCCCTGGGTAAGCAGGTTCTTGATCTACCGGGATCGTATTAACGTAGTTTGTGTTGATACCTGTTGGCATATCAACACCGTCTAAACGGGCTTGCTCTAATACTTGCTCAAGTAAAAACTGAGCACGTTCAACACCTTCTTCACGCACAACTGATTCAAGAGCTTGTAACCACTCTTGTGTTTCTAGCGCGTCTACGTCAATTTTATTGACTTCAGACATATGGAGGTTTCCTTATGTTTAAAATACGAATGTTCTTAATTAGCACTGTGGTAATCGTGTTGCCATATACAGCACTTGCTTAAATTATTTATCTTTAACTTAGTTTTTTGTTACTTAATTTTGCTTTGTGCGTCTTAAACTACGCTCAATTCGTGAATGCTCTTTACCTGCTTCCAATAACGCTTCTTCAATGAAAGCTAAGTGAGCATTACTGGCAAGTCGCGCCTGCTCTGGATTCCCTTCAATCACTGCATCCATCAATAAACGGCGGTGCTCAGCTAAGCGCGAACTAATATGCGGCTTCTCTAACAATACCGTTAAATTTTGTAAAACATTTTGCTCAAGCAATGCCCGCATACCGCGCACTAAATGCAGTAACACCACATTATGCGAGGCTTCTGCCACACTAAAGTGAAACGCGTTAATTGCTTTGGCTTTTTGTAGTAAATCATCATTAGCTAATGCAATGCATTCAAAGCTTTGCTTAACTTTAGCAAAGTCAGTGCTAGTACCACGAAGCGCAGCATAATAAGCTGCAATCCCTTCGAGAGCATGACGAAACTCTAATAAATCAAACTGTGATTCAGGATGTTTACTGATCAAGTCAAATAACGGATCAGTGAGCCCTTCTTCTAGCTGATTTTTTACAAACGTTCCGCCACCTTGACGTCGCGTTACTAAGCCTTTTGCCTCTAGCTTTTGAATGGCTTCACGTAATGAAGGGCGAGACACTTCAAATTGTTTGGCTAATTCACGCTCTGGCGGCAGTTTCTCACCCGGTGCTAATGAGCCCTCAAGAATCATGTTCTCAAGTTGCTGTAAAATAACATCCGATAGTTTTGCTGCTTTAATCTTTAAAGACATTAATCAACGTCCGCATTGTAGTGGAAATGTAACCTGAAAAATCCAAGTTTGTGCCCAGAGACTAGACCAAAAGGTAAATTGGTCATACCAAATTTGAGCCATACGTTATCAAAAAGCAAGTTTGCTGTCAATTTCGCTGCGACGCACCTTAAAAAACACCCTAACGTATTTTGCACAAAGATCAAACAGTATGAGATAAAGCCAGTGTTTAGGAAGGAATTTTATAGAAAAACACAATGGTCTGACCAGATAATCAAAAACTAGTGGGCGAGTTTTTTTGAACTCGAAGTGTACTATATAATAAATTAAACTGCGCGGGGTAAACCCGCGCCTACGCATTGGTAGCAGCGAGTTTACCTCGCGACTGTTTCTACATTTACATAGACAGCCAATTTCACCACTGAGGGCAGGAGGCGCTACGCGCTACACAGAGAATACAAAAGTAAAGTTAATTACTAACAGGTTTTTCCTCTATTAACTCGGTGCTCTCTGTGGTGAATAAATCAATAAAAGACTTTTGCACAAAGAGAAGTGAATGAGCGCAAATGAAAAAAACGCCACGGGCTTCGAGCTGCGAATAGACTCAAACACCTAGCCACTACTTTTATAATTACTTCTCTAAAGCGCAGCGGCTCTTAACCTCTTTGTGAATAAATTTTAATTGCGCGGGTAGCAGCGAGTTTACCTCGCGACAATTACTTCCCTAAAACCTAGCATCTGTTTATTTACGCTAAACCACCAAATAAAGTAAACAAGGCAATCAACACCAAGTAAAACAACACATTTCGTTTTACAAGCTTCATCATACAAGTTGCTTCATACGCGCAACCAAAATGTTGCTGTTCTATTTGCTCTGCGGCAAGCGCGGTATTAGTAACCACTTTACGGTTACTCACTGTAAAATCGAGTGCATAATGCAGCCAGCAACTGGTGCCTTTATTAAAGTTACCTATTACTAGATAACCAAAGCTGGCGATTCTAGCTGGTAACCAATCAAGCCAAAATAATAATGAATGAATAAGTTTAAAACGTTTGGCATACACAACTTTATGGTCGTTCTGCACTAAATCAGCAAAAGTACGTACTAATGCATACAAGGTCGCGCCAGGTACGCCTAATATTACAAACCAAAAAATAACTGCACAATAAAAACGAAAGTTTACCCAAGCCAACGTTTGTCCAAAGGTTTCACCGCCTTTTTGCTCTTCCGTTTTCTTTTGCCCCATTTGCAGTGCATATAAGGTTGCCGCTTGCTGATCATCACGGGTTAGCGCATTTAAATAGGACTTATATAAAGCACGTTGTTTAGCACAGCCAAAGCAAACCAGCAGCACAGCCACATTAATAGCTAACTGCCATAATACAAAATCAGACAAGGTAAAAATAACCGCCACAAATAATACCGGCAAACACAACCAAATAATAAATCCCGCAGGCGAATTGAATAGACCTTGCTCGCCAAGCTGTTTTTTTGAACGTGTTAAATAGCCTTGCGCGTAATAGCTTATTTGCCAATAATCAGATCGGGCACCTAAACGCTCTAATATCAGAGCTATTATTATAGAAATTAAGATCATACTTTTCTCTTTCCAAATGGGCGCTAGTTAAAATATAGCAGCAAAATAATGATTCCAATCAAAACTGTCTCCAGGGTCTGTTTTTCGCCCTGGTGCAATGTGACAATGGCCAACAACACGCTCGCGTGTGATAGCTGGGTATTTATATATCAATGTCTTAGTTAAGGATTGTAATGCATTATATTGATTTTGGGTATACGCCGTTGTATCTGTACCTTCAAGCTCTATACCAATACTAAAATCATTACACTGACTACGTCCTAAAAACTCAGACTGGCCAGCATGCCAAGCACGTTTACTAAAAGGCACATACTGAACTATTTCACCGCTGCGTTTGATAAAACAATGTGCTGAAACTCTCAACCCCTTTAAATCAGCAAAGCTAGGGTGTGCTTGGCAATCAATACACCCCATAAACAAATCATCCACAAACGGCGTGGCAAACTGCCCTGCTGGCAAGGAAATATTATGAATCACTAATAAAGATATTTCCTCACCTAGTGGGCGCTCATCAAAATGCGTACTTGGTCGCTGGATAGCGGTACTAACGACACCAAAAGAGTTTATTTTCATAGTTTATATTCATAATGGCCTATAAATAAATGCATAGTCAGATGCTAATAGATTTCCAAGCAGAATAACAGCAAAGCACTTCCATTGTTTTGCGCCAGTAGCAGCGAGCTTACCTCGCGATTGTTTCTACATTTCCATAGACAAACCAATTTCACCACCGAGAACAGAAAGCCACGGGCTACGGGTAACGAGCTGCCGGCTGTAAGTTCACTTAGCAGCTAGTCACTTCCCTAGAACCTAGTTCCTATTTTCCTCAAAAGCGCAGCGTCTCTTGTCCTCTTTGTGAATAAATTTTAATTGCGCGGGGTAAACCCGCATCTACGCATTGGTAGCAGCGAGTTTACCTCGCGACTGTTTTTACATTTATACAGACACACTATTTCACCACCGAACCCACCGAGGCGCTTTGCTACACCGAGAAGGCAAAAGTAAAGTTAATCACTATTACCTATTGGTTTTTCCTCTGTGAGCTCGATGATCTCTGTGGTGAATAAATCACTAAAAAACTTTTGCACAATGATAAGAACAAATGCCGCGGGCTTCGAGCGACGAGCTTCGAATATGCCCTAGCATCTAGTCACTTCCTAAAACCTAGAACCTCACTCTCGGAGTTTTTCAAGTTAGTTGTCGCCTCAAGTTAAATTTTATGCCGCCCGCATTTCTTCTTTTTTCTCAGGATTCAAATTTACTTCGTTTATCATTGACCAATCTCGTGACTTTCCTGACCAACG